>DATFZR010000433.1:0-11307 GCA_035314265.1 Candidatus Acidiferrales bacterium | reverse complement strand
GCGGGTGTGCCGATTCTGGAGAATCTGCGGGCGGCTCTCTCGCATCCCGTGACGATCGGTGTTGCGCTCGGGCTATTTGCCGGTAAGCCGATGGGGATTACAGCTTTCGCCTGGCTGGGAATGAAGCTGAAGATCGCGGCTCCCCCGGCCGGAGTGAGCTGGACGCAGATCTTTGGCGCCAGTTGGCTGTGTGGCATCGGCTTCACGATGTCGCTGTTTGTGGCCGGGCTGGCATTTCAGGATGTGGCGCTGCTGGATATGGCGAAGATCGGAATTCTGGGCGCGTCCGCGCTGGCCGGATGCGCGGGAGGCACGATGCTGGGGCGTAGGAGTGCGGAGCCGACCTGAAACGGCGGGCGTTTCAGGAAGCAGGAGAAGCAGGTTCATCAGCTCTTGGCTTCAGCTCAGGGCTTCTGCGGCGCGGCGGTGCCTGGCGAAGCGGGTGAAGCGGCAGGGCCCATCCATTGCGGGTCGGAGAGGTTCCAGCCGCCGCCCAGGGCTTTATACAGCTGGACGATTACCGTGCGACGGTTTAGCTCGGTCTGGGCCAGGGCGTTTTCGGCCGGGAACAGTAGTTGCTGAGCGTCCAGCACTTCAAAGTAGCTGGCTTTGCCGGCGTTATAGCGCAGCAGCGAGAGGCGCACGGACTCCTGGTATGCTTCGACGGCAATGGCTTGCTGGTCGCGAACCCCATCAAACTTCTGTCGTGAGACAAGAGCGTTCGAAACATCCTGAAAAGCGTTGAGGGCAGTGCTTTCGTATTGGAACTTGCTTTGCTCCCAGGCGGCGATGGCTTGGCGCTTCGCCGCGGTCAGTGCTCCTCCCTGATACAGGGGACCCATCACGTTGCCCGCGATGCTCCACACCGGAGTCGCGCTGGAAGAAAGCTGCGAAAGGGGTGTGCTCGCCCCACCCAGCAAAGAGGTGAGGCCGATCTGCGGGAAGAAATTCGCGATGGCGACGCCGACTTGGGCGTTGGCGGCACGCATATCCTGCTCCGCGCCGAGCAGGTCGGGACGGCGCTCTAGCAGAGCGGAGGGCAGGCCGGCAGGAACGCCAGGAGGAACGACTTCGTCGAGCAATTTGGCGGTGTGCTGGATCTGGCCGGGATTATTGCCCAGGAGCACGCAGATCTGGTTTTCCTTGAGGACGATCTCGCGCTCGAGTTCGGGGATGGACGCAGCGGCGGTGGCCTCTGCCGCCTGGGCGCGCGAGGTTTGCAGCTTGGTTGCGACTCCGCCTTCGAGCCGCTGATTGAAGAGCGTGAACGTCTGGTTGAAAGATTCCGTGGTACGACGGGCGATGTCCAACTCAAGATTGAGCTCGAGGAGCTCGAAATAGGCCTGGGCGACGTCGCTGACGAGCGAAAGCATGACCCCCCGGCGAGCCTCCTCAGTGGAAAGGTATTGGGCGCGGGCGGCCTGGTTCAGACGGCGGATGCGGCCCCAGACGTCCGCTTCCCAGGCAATGCTGGCCAAACCGATGAAAGACCCCCGGGTCACGCCGCCATTCGGGGTGACGGTGCCGCCAAATTCATTTCTGCCGTCGCTGCCGGTAGCGCCGTAATTGACGGTGGGCAGAAATTGAGAGTGAAACTGCGCGGCGATCTGGCGGGACTGCTCGACGCGCGAGATGGCAATGCGCAGGTCGTAATTGTTGACGAGCGCGGTGTGGATCAAGTCCTGCAGGGTCGGGTCCTTGAAGACTTCCCACCAGGGAAGGTCGGCAAAGGAAGCCTGCTGGGCGGCACCCTCGGCGCCGCGGAAGTCCGGCGGAACGGCGACGGTGGGGCGCTTGTAATTGGGGCCGACGGCGCACGCGGAAAGGAATAGCGTGGCCAGGACCGCGCCCCTGCGGAGACCGTTCGTAATGTGGCATCTCGTCATACGTCGATTCTCAGTGTCCACCTGCGGCGCCGCCTGAAGGCAACGGCTGGCCGGCTGCGGGCGGAGGCACAGCGTGACCTGTAACATCAGCGCCGGACCACTTTTCGATCACGTAGAACAACGCGGGAATCAAGAAAATCGCGATGCCGCTCGAGGCGCACATCCCGCCGATCACGGCGGTGCCCATCACCTGGCGCGACATGGCGCCTGCACCGCTAGCGCGCCACAGGGGCACGCAACCGAGGATGAAGGCGAAGGACGTCATCAAAATCGGGCGGAGGCGAAGCTTGGCGCCCTCGAGTGCAGCGTCCGCGAGGGACTTACCACCGGCCTCATATCCGGCCTTCGCAAATTCCACGATCAGGATGGCGTTTTTGGCGGCGAGACCGATCAGCATGATCAGGCCGATTTGCGCGTACACGTTGTTATCCAAGGAGAGGCTGGCGAAATCGTGGAAGAAGAGCAGACCAATCAACCGGCGCGCGAGCAGGGCCAGCATGGCGCCGAAGACGGCCACCGGCGTGCTCAGCAGTACGCTGAACGGCAGCGACCAGCTCTCATACAGTGCGGCGAGGATGAGGAACACAAAGAGGAACGAGAATCCGAAGATCACGGACGCCGGCACACCCTGCGCCGCCTTCTGCTCCTGGAAGGACATGCCCAGATAGTCAAAGCCCATTCCCGGCGGCATCGTTTCTTTGAAAACTTCCTCAAGCGCCTTCATGGCTTGATCGGAGCTATAGCCGGGCTTTGTGCTCCCGTTGATCTGCACGCACGGGTAGAGGTTGTAATGCATGGTGAATTCGGGTCCGCTCCGCTGGCTGATGGAGGTGACGGCGGAGAGCGGGACCATCTGCGTCTGGCCGTTGCGAACGTAGAAGCGGCCTACGTTCTCCGCATTGGTGCGGAAAGCACCTTCGGCCTGCACGTAAACCTGCCAGACGCGGCCGAAACGGTTGAAGAAGTTGATGAAGGCGCCGCCCATGAACGCCTGCAGGGTCTGGTATACGTCGTTGAGCTGTACGCCCTGCTTCATCACTTTGTCGCGATCCACGTTCACGCCGAGCTGAGGGACCAGGGGCAGGGCGGTGGTGAAAAGGAATGCGAATTCAGGCCTCTTCTGTGCCGCCTCCATGAATTTCTTCAGGTTCTCGGCAAGGAATGCGTTGCCTCTTGCCTGCCGGTCTTCCAGGATGAAGGTGGCGCCTCCCGATGCGCCGACTCCGGGAATAGCAGGCGGCGGGAAAGAGAGTACGGTGCCCTCCGTAACCTCCCGGAGCGCCGTTATCAGGTGAATCTTGATGGGCCAATACTGTTCTTCCGGGGTGGTGCGGTCCTTCCATTCCTTCAGCGTGACCCAGAAAAAAGAGCTGTAGGTGTTCTGAACCCCGCTGAGCATGTTGTAGCCGACGACAGTGGTGACGTGAGCCACACCCGGGGTCTTCAACAAAATCTGTTCAACCTTCGCGGCTGCGACACCGGTGCGCTCCAGGGAAGAGGCATCCGGGAGCTGCACGGCGACGAAAACGTAACCCTGATCTTCGTCGGGCAGAAAGCTGACAGGGAGCTTGGAGCCGCACACACCCGCCAAAATCGTAAAGGTCAGCAGCAGAATGAAGGTGAAACCCAGTTTGTGAATGAACCCGCCGCACATAGTGACGTAGCCATCCGTAGCGCGGCCGAAGACCCTGTTGAACCAGCCGAAGAACCTTGCAAGAGGGCCGTGGGACTCCTCCTTCTTCCGCAGGAGCAAAGCACCGAGCGCCGGGCTGAGCGAGAGCGCGTTGAAGGCCGAGATGATTACGGAGACGGCGATGGTTACAGCGAATTGCTGGTAAAGGCGGCCTGTAATCCCCGGAATGAAAGCTGACGGAACGAAGACGGCGGACAAAACGATGGCGATGCCGATCACGGGCGCCGTGACCTCTTCCATCGCCTTGTGGGCGGCTTGCTTCGGCGTAAGACCATGCTCGATGTGGTGCTCAATGGCCTCGACGACTACGATGGCGTCGTCCACCACCAGTCCGATGGCCAGCACGAGGCCAAAGAGCGAAAGAGTGTTGATCGAGAAGCCGAGCAAGGGAAACACAAGGAAGGTGCCAATCAACGACACGGGTACGGCCAGCAACGGAATCAGGGTGGCGCGCCAGCCTTGCAGGAAGATGAAGACGACGATGATGACGAGCACGAGGGCTTCGACCAGGGTGTGGACGATTTCGGTGATCCCCTCGGTGACCGGAAGAGTGGTGTCCAGAGCAACGACGTAGTCCAGCCCCGGCGGGAACTTTTTCTTTGCATCCACCATCAGCGCCTCGGCGCTCTGGGCCGCCTTGATGGCGTTGGAGCCGGGGAGTTGGTAAATGGCGACGATGGCAGATGCCTTGCCGTCGAGACGCCCGGCGAGGTTATAGACCTGGGTGCCGAGTTCGACGCGGGCCACGTCCTTGAGCCGCACGAGCGAGCCGTCCGGATTGGCGCGGACTACGATCGAGCCGAACTGTTCTTCCGTCACCAGGCGGCCCTGGGCAATCACAGCGTAGGTGAACGTCTGTCCCGAGGGAACCGGCTCACCGCCGATCTGTCCCGAGGGATTTACAGTGTTCTGCGCCTGGACGGCGCTAATGATCTCCGGAACAGTGATCTGCAGCTTGGCCAACTGGTCTGGATTGACCCAGAAGCGCATGGCGTACTGGCCCGCGCCGAAAATCGTGACGCTGGCAATCCCGTAGGTGCGCGTGAGCGGGCTGAGAAGGTTGATATACGCATAGTTGGCCAGGAAGGCCGAGTCGTATCTGCCGTCCGGGGAGTAAAGGTCGAACAGCATGAGCGGAGCAGACGTGGACTTCTGCACGATGACGCCCTGCGCGTTCACCTGGGAAGGAAGCTGGGATGCGGCCTGTGACTGCCGCATCTGCGTGAGGATCAAGTCGGTGTTTGGATCGGTGGTTACGTCGAAATCCACGGTCAGCTTGGACTGGCCGTTATTCGCGTTGAGCGAATACATGTACTCCATGTTGTCCACGCCGCTCATCTGCTGCTCGATGGGCGTGGCCACGGACTGGTCCAGGGTTTCGGCATCGGCGCCCGGGTACGTAGCCGTGACCTGAATCTGCGGGTCGGAGATATTGGGGAACTGGGCGCTGGGCAGGCTCAGTATGGCTACAGAGCCGACAATGACCATGACGACGGAAATCACCATGGCCACAATGGGGCGTTCGATGAAGAACTTTGACATGAGAGGGGGTTAGGAAGCGCCGCCGGAACTGGCGGAATCTCCGCCGGGAACAGCGGCGGGCTTGTACGGCTTGGGATTCACGACGGCGCCTTCCTGAATCTTCTGAGTGCCTTCAGCCACCACACGTTCGCCGGGCTTGAGGCCGTCGAGCACAATCCACATACCGCCGCTCTTATCACCCATCTTCACGGTACGAATTGCGGCCTTATTGTCGGAGCCCACCACGGCCACCAGGTAGCCGCCCTGCATCTCGGTGACGGCGCGCTGGGGGATGACCACCGCTCCCTGCTCGATACGCACGACGGAGCTGATGCGGCCGAAACCGCCCGGGCGCAGGATATTGCCCTGGTTGGGAAACCTAACCTGCACCTCAATCGCGCCGGTGCGGATGTCCACCTGGCGGTCGAGAGCGGAAAAATGCCCGACCTGCGGATACATGGTCCCATCAGCAAGTTTCAGGTGCCAATCGAGATTGCTCAAGACTTCCTCCTGCGAAAGGCCCATTTTCACGGCTACGCGCACCGCACCCAGGTAATCTTGCTCGCTCACCGTGAAGGAAACGGTGATCGGATTCACCCAGGAGACAGTGGTGAGCGCTCCGCTCTGCGGGCCGACCAGGTCGCCGACCTGCGCAACGGCGATCGCGGTGACGCCGTCAATCGGCGAAGTGATGCGTGTGAAGCCAAAATTCAGCCGGGCGTTTTCCACCGCCGCCTGCGCCGAATCAATGGCGGCCTTCGATTGTTCGACCTGCGCTTTCGCGGCGAGGTTGTTCTGGATGGCATCGTCCAGTTCCTGCTGGCTGATGGCGCTTTCCTTTGCCAGAGGCGTGTAACGGTCCACGTCCATCTGGGTCTTGCCAGACTGGGCCTGCGCCCGGTCCAGATTTGCTTTGGCCTGTTGCAGATTTGCGCTGGCCCCGTCGAGCGCGGCCTGGAACGGCCGGGGATCAATCTGGAAGAGGGGATCACCGGCCTTCACCACGGCGCCGTTCACATACTGCTGCTTGAGCAGAATGCCGGCCACTTGGGCGCGGATCTGGGCGTTGACGGTGCCCTGCAGTGTGGCTACCCATTCCCTGGTGACGGGCACGTCTTTCTTAATCACTTCGACGACTTCCACGTCAGGAGGACCTGCGGCAGGCAGTGTCGGCTTGGAGCAGCCGGAGAAAGACATCATGACAGCGGCAAAAAGGGCCGGAGCAAGTCCCAATGAGTTCGTTCGCATTGCATCCGCTCCTAGAGGCAGACAAGCCCGTGCAATGCACAAAGAGCCCCCGACCAGGAAAGCCCCGCACTTCGCATCGAGCTGCGCCGGGCAGTCTTTCCCCACTGCCATTTCTTGGCCCGGCGCTGTAGGTGCATGGTTAATACCACCTTGGCCCCCTCCATGGCAAGGAGCATGCGCAGCCCCCCAGCCGCGCGAGCTCGTGGCGTCAAATCGCCGGATTCTGATACAGTTGCCCAGCGTTCCCTCTCGGGCGGGAGTTACATTCCGGCAAGGACAGTTGCATGGGCTACTTATCTAATCTGAGGGTTCGACCGCGATTGCTGCTCGCGCTGGCCCCGCTGGCGCTGATGGCTGTGGTCGCCGCGGTCTACTCGTCATTGGAAAGCCGATGGGTGGACGCGAGCTATAGCCAACTGATTTCCAGATACGAGTACACGCTGCGGCGATTGGGCGATTCGCGCAGCAAGTCCGTGGTTTACGGGCAGCTTCTCTACAGCGAAATCGGCGAACCGAATCCTGATCAAGCACGAGCCGTCGAAGCGGAACTGGACAAGACGTACGCCGATTTCAAAGCGAGTATGGCGCAGGCGGAAAAGGCCAGCCCGTTTGGGGACGCCGAAATCCGTTCGGCCGAGGCTTTATTTGACCGGGCTGTGGCGCAATCGCACGCCGTTCGCGTGGCAAGCCTGGCCAACGACGATGCGAAGGCGATGAGCCTCATGCGGACCGAGGTGGATCCTCAGTTGCGCGAGGCTCGCCTGGCCATCGCTCCGTTGATTGACAGCATGAGAGCCAGCGTCGATGAACAGTCCGATGCCCTGACGAAGCGCACGCATCGCGCGATCCTGATTTCCTGGCTGGGGATTGGCCTGGGGCTGCTCCTATCGATTGTGGTGACCGTGGCGATCGTACAAAAGCAGGTGGTGGAAGAGCTGGAGATGCTGAATGGAAGCATCCAGGACCTGGCCGGCGGCCAGCTGGACAGGCCCATCCCCTTCGTCACCAGCGCGAGCGAGATCGGCGAGATGAGCCGGGCTTTGCAAACGCTCCAGGGCGCCGCACGCGAGCGGGAGATGCAGGCCTGGATCAAATCCGAAGTCTCGGCGGCAATAGAAAAGGCCAGGCCGGCGGAAGATTTGAGGGTTTTTGCTGAAGCGCTGCTCGCACGTTTGTCGGAGTCTATCCCTCTGCTCTACGGAGCGTTCTATGTTGCCGATGAAGGGCGCAGGCGCTTCTCCTCGGTGGGCGGATTCGCCATCGATATCCTGAAGCAATCGCGGGAGTTTGGCCTGGGAGAAGGACTGGCGGGACAGGCCGCGGCCGGGCGGCGATTGCTGGAGGTTGACGCCAGCCTCGACGATTCCTACTTCCGCATTTCGGCGGGAATGGCGAGCATTGAGCCTCGCCACCTGGTGTTTGTCCCTGTGGCCGGTCAATCGGAAGTTGCCGCGGTGATCGAACTGGCGCCGGTGGCCGCGCTCTCCGAGCGCCAGCGTGGACTGCTTGAGGCGCTCGTGCCGCTGCTGGCCGCGAACGTGCAAATCCTGGCGGGCAATATCAAAACCAGAAAGCTCCTCGAGCAGACACAGACACAGGCGGAGATTCTGGCCGCGTCTGAGCGGCAGTTGCTTGCGCGCAAGGGTGAGCTGGAGGCGATCAATAAGGCGCTGGAGGCTTCCGAGGAGGAGCTGCGGCGCGCGCGAGACGTAGCCGAGGAAGCCACGCGCACCAAGTCGGATTTCCTGGCCAACATGAGCCATGAGATCCGCACGCCGATGAACGCCATCATCGGCATGTCGCATCTGGCCATGAAGACGGCGCTCAATCCCCGGCAGCAGGACTACGTCAGGAAAATTCAGCAGTCGGGGCAGCACCTTCTGGGCATCATCAGCGACATTCTGGACTTCTCGAAAATCGAAGCGGGCAAGTTGTCCGTGGAAACGATCGACTTTGATCTGGAGAAAGTGCTGGAAAACGTGAGCACGCTGATCTCCGAGAAAGCCGCGAGCAAGGGGCTGGAATTGGTGTTCGACGTGGAACCTGCCCTCTCCACGCCGCTGCGCGGCGATCCCCTGCGGCTGGGGCAGATCCTGATCAACTTCTGCAACAACGCGGTGAAGTTTACGGAGCGCGGAGAAATCGTCATCAAAGCGCGCGTTCAGCAACAGGACGAAGGCAGCCTGTTGGTCCGGTTCTCGGTAAGCGATACAGGCATCGGCCTCACGGAAGAGCAGATGGGGCGCCTGTTCCGGGCTTTCGAGCAGGCGGATGCCTCCACAACGCGCGAGTACGGCGGCACCGGGTTGGGTTTGGCGATTTCAAAGAAGTTGGCCGAGCTGATGGGCGGCGAAGTGGGCGTGAACAGTGAACGCGGTAAAGGAAGCACGTTCTGGTTCAGCGCCAGGCTAAGCAAAGGCACAGCGAGTTCGCGGCGCAGAGTTCCTGACGCGGACGTGCGCGGGCGGCGCGTGCTGGTGATTGACGACAATGCGGTGGCGCGCACCGTCTTGTCGGAGATGCTCACGAGCATGACGTTTGTGGTGCACCAAGCGGAGTCTGGGCGCGATGGCGTGGAAATGGTGCGCCGCGCGGAGCAGGCCGGCCAGCCGTACGAGATCGCTTTTGTAGATTGGCAAATGCCCGGCCTCGATGGCATCGCCACCGGCAAACAGATTCGCTCTCTGCGGGGCGGCGCGGGCAAGCCGCACCTGCTGGTGGTGACTTCATACGGGCGGGAAGAAGTGATGAAGCAGGCCGAAGAGAGCGGCTTTGAAGGCGTTCTGATCAAGCCGGTAAGCCCGTCTGTGCTGTTCGACGCCAGCATTCGTGCCATTAGTGGAGACGCGCAACCCGGGGAAGAAGCGGCGGTGCAGCGCGAACAGCGGCCGGCGCCCGAACTGATTCGCGGCGCGCGCGTGCTGCTGGTGGATGACAACGAGATCAATCGTGAGGTGGCCGTGGGGCTGCTCGAAGACGCGCAGTTGACCATCGACCAGGCGGCGAACGGCGAAGAAGCTGTGCGCATGGCAGGTGAGCAGGCCTACGACCTCGTGTTGATGGACGTGCAGATGCCCGTGATGGACGGGATTGCGGCGACCAGGGCGATCCGGACGAATCCGAAGTTCAACGCGTTGCCCATTGTAGCCATGACCGCCAACGCGATGGTGAGCGATCGCGACCGATGCATAGAAGCGGGGATGAACGACCACATCACCAAGCCCATCGACCCCGATGGACTGCTGGCGATGCTGGCCAAATGGGTGAAGCCGCGGCCACGGCAGGCGGAAGCCGAACAGCGGCAGGCGGACGCCGCGCCGCAGCAGAAAAAGGCGGCGGCGAAGTCCGAAGAGGGGCTTGCTGCAATTCAAGGCGTTGACCAGGCCGGTGCATTGAAACGCCTGGGCGGCAACAAACGGCTTTTTCACGGCCTGCTGACGAAGTTTGCCGCTCAACAGGGAGAGGCGGCAGAACAAATCTCTGCCGCGCTCAAAAACGGTGACAAGAAACTCGCGGAGAGACTGGCACACACGGTGAAAGGGGTCGCAGGAAATCTGGGGATCGTGGGCCTGCAATCCGCGGCGGAAAAACTGGAAAGCGCGCTGCGCGATGAAGACGGTTCGGCGCCCGCGCTTCTCGATGCGTTCGGCCGCTCGCTGGCGCAGCAAGTGGAGGCCATACGGCTAGCATTGCAGCAGGCCGCGCCCGGATCGAACGGGGGCCAGGCAATCGCCGGGTTCGATGCAAAAGCGGCCGGCGCCGCGGCTGCGCGCTTGCGGGGCGTACTGGTAGCCAACGACGGCGAGGCCGGCGAGGCCGTGTGCGGACTGGCGGAGGCTCTGGGGAACAAGGGCGGCTCGCCGCGCCTGGATGCACTGCGTGCGTTTATCGACGACTTCGATTTTGAAGGCGCCATGGGGCAGTTGGACGAACTCGAGAAGGAATTGGGCTTGAGCGAAAAACCTGCGTGACCTGAGCGAAGATCTTTCGCGCTCCCGCTTACGCCTTGGTGGCCGCCGATTCCTGACGCAACTCGCTGCGGGTCTGCGCGACGATCATCCTCAGCTTTCGCGCAGTTTCGATGATGGCTTCCGGCTGGCGGCTGCGGAGCGATTCCTTAAGGACCAACTCGCCGCCCAGTCCCAGAGCGGCTGAGCCCGCCCGGATGAATTCGGCTGCCGTGTTCAGATTTACGCCGCCCGTGGGAACCAGAGGCACGTGAGGAAACGGACCTCTGAGCGCCTTGATATAACCGGCGCCGCCCACCTGCGAACACGGAAAGACTTTCACGAAATCCGCTCCGGCCTTCCACGCAGCCATCAATTCGCTGGGGGTGAGCGCCCCGGGCATCATCAGCACCTCTTGCTTCACGGCATACTCGAGCGTTGGAAGATCGAGGCCCGGGGAGACGAGAAACTGCGCGCCCGCGTCCAGGCAACGCTTGGCGCTTTCCACGTCGAGCACGGTGCCCGCGCCGATCAGAACGTCAGGCATCGTCTTCGCCAGATCGCGAATCACTTCAACGGCTCCCGGCACGGTCATCGTAATCTCCACAATCGCGACGCCCCCCTGGTGCACGGCGGCGGCGGCGAAGCGAGCTTCATCGGCTGACGCGGCGCGCACCACCGGTACAATGCCCACTTGCTCGATCCGCGCGCGAACCTGCTGTTTATCCAGTCTATCCATCGGAATCACCCCGTCTGTATTTCAGCGCGAGATGCGCGCGCCGGTTCCCTTCATCACCTGCAGCACTTCCTTGAGCGTGGCCATGGTCGTATCGCCGGGAGTGGTCATGGCCAGCGCGCCGTGCGCCGCGCCGCAGTCCACCGCCCACTGCGCGTCCTTGCCGGAGAGAAAGCCGTAAATGAGGCCGGAGGCGAAGGAATCGCCGCCGCCGACGCGGTCAAGGATCTCCACGTTTTCGCGGGGAGTGGCCTGGAAGAACTTCCCCTCGTGGTA
>DATFZR010000432.1:0-17714 GCA_035314265.1 Candidatus Acidiferrales bacterium | reverse complement strand
CGCACGGTGCGCTTCATCAGCGGCATTCACTTTCCACCGGGCGTGATGAACCAGCCCAACGCCGACTTGTACGGAATCGAGAATACGAATCGCGGTTGCACGCTGGTGCCGCCCGCAAACTTCCTGCCCGGCCAGTCGCTGCCGCCTTCCACGGCGCTGGCGGGAGGTCCCGGTCTCGGCATCACCACGGGCAAAGCAGACGTGATGGATAGCCAGCCGTTTGCGGTGAATCCCGGCGGCGTGCCGATCTTCAAGGCGAATTCCGCCGGCAATGTGTTTGCCGTGGGCGGCGTCGGCGTGGTCGCATCCAATCTGGACGAGGCGGAATATATCGCCTTCGCGGGGGCTTTCTCCGCGGGATTCGGCGTGGGCACCCTGCCATCACCCGGCGTGGTAATCGTCGGCGGCATCGCGTTGCCTTTCGTAAACAATACGACCATTCCTGCGGGCTTCACGCCGGGAACGATGACCGGCGCCTTTGTTCTCGGCCCGCTGGCCAGCCCGGGTCCGGTGCCAGAAGAGGACCTGATTGCTCCGGCCGCCGGCACCGTGGGCGGCCTGACCGCGGCGCAGGTGACCGAGATTCTGGACGCGGCCGAGACCACGGCAAACGCCACTCGCGGCGTGATTCGCCTGCCGCTCGGCGCGCGCGCGCATATGGTGATCGCCGTGGCAGACCTGGACGGCACATTGATCGGTTTGCGGCGCATGCGCGATGCCACCATCTTCAGCGTGGACGTAGCGGCCTCCAAGGCGCGCAACATGATTTACTTCAACAGCGCCGCGCGCGTGCCGGCCGATATGGCTCCGCTGCCCATCGGGACGGCGGTCACGAACAGGACGATCAGCTTCGGCGCCATGCCTCTCTATCCGCCGGGCATTGACGGGTCCGCGGTGGGCCCGTTCTTCAATCTCTTTCTGAACGACACGGCGAATCCCTGCACGCAGGGTTCGCAGCCAGCGGGCGCCAATCAGAGCGGCATCGTGTTCTTCCCGGGCAGCACGGGACTCTACGTGGGCGGCAAGCTGATGGGCGGGCTGGGATTAAGCGGCGACGGCGTGGATCAGGACGACTTCGTCACCAGCAGCGGCGCTTCCGGCTTTATCAACTTCGTGCCCACGTGCAGCGGGCCCAATTGCTTCTTGCCTCCCACGAGCATCCGGGCCGACCAGTTCATTGTGAACAACGTGCGGTTGCCTTTCTCCAAGTTCCCGCGAAACCCGACCGATTGACGACGGCGCGTCTTACGCGTCCATGTAACTCGCTTCTCCGTTTCCAAACGACCAGTTCTCCCACGCCACTTCCACGAGGTTGATGATCAGGTCTTTGGGCGGCAGGCCGGGCGATTCCTTGAGGATTTCCGCGATACGGCGGTACAACGCGCGCTTCTGCTGGGGTTTTCTTCCCGTGCTCAACGTAATCTGTACGAAGACGATGCGGCCGGAGTGCTCGATGCCCAGGTACTTGGGGGCGTAGACGATTCCGCCGGGGGCGTACTCGGAGATCACGTGGAAACGGTCGTCCGGGGGAACCTGCATGGCTTCCACCAGCGCGCGATGCACACCGTCTGAGAGCGCCTTGCGGTATTCGGGTGTGGTGCCTTGCTCGACGGAAATACGAACTAGAGGCATGGCAACTCCTTTGCCTGACGGCTGTCGCGGTGGCGCCTGTGGCGCGGTCTGTTGTGCGCGGCGGAAGGCCGCGAAGGAAGCTCGCGGTCTAGCCCTCTCTCAACTTGTGCTGGGCCAGGTTGCCCAGGCCGTCGTACGCGGCGTATTTGTACATTTCGGAGAGCGTGGGGTAGTTGAAGCAGATCTCGATGAACGCATCGATATTGTCGCCGTCGTAGAGCGACATCAGGCCCAGGTGGATCAGCTCCGTGGCCTGCTCGCCGATAATGTGCACGCCCAGCAGCTTGCGCTCTGACCGCGAGAAAATCAGCTTGAGCTTGCCGTTGGTGTCGCCGCAGATCTGTCCGCGGGCGTTGTTGCCGTAGTGCGCGACGCCCACGAAGTAGTCGATCTCCTTCTTCTTGCAGTCCTCTTCGGAGTCGCCCACGGAAGAGATTTCAGGGATGGTATAGATGCCCATGGGGAGCATGGAGGCGACGCGCTGCTTGTAGGCGAAGCCGAAGGCGTGGCACATGGCCACGCGGGCCTGTTCCATGGAGGTGGAGGCCAGGGCGGGGCTGCCGATCACGTCGCCGGCGGCGTAGACCTTGTCGGCGCTGGTTTTGTAGTGCTCGTCCACCTCAATGTAGCCGCGCTTGTTTACGCAGAGGCCGGCGCGCTCGAGGTGCAGGCTGTCCACGGCGGCGGCGCGGCCAGCGGCGAAGAGAATCGTTTCCGCCTCGAGCACCTGCCCGCTCTTCATGCGCATGCGCACGCCCTCCGTGGTGCGCTCGAATTCCTCCATGCGGTCGTTGAAGTAGAAATCCATGCCCCACTCGGCGAGGCGCTGGCGGAGGATCTCGGACATTTCAGCGTCAAGGAAGGTAAGCAGGCGGTCGCGGCCGTCGGTGAGAATTACCTGGACGCCCAGGGCCTGGAAGATGGACCCATATTCGCTGCCGATTACGCCGCCGCCGACCACGATCATGCTCTTGGGGATGCGGTCCATGCGCAGGATGGTGTCTGAATCGAACACGGACTTATCGTCGAAAACCACATCGGCGGGGCGGTTGGGCTTGGAGCCCGTGGCGATCAGGATGACTTCCGCGGTGAGCAGGCGCTTGCGCCCGCCGGGCATGGCTACAGACACCGTGTGAGCGTCTTCGAAGCCCGCCTGGCCCTGGATCAATTCGATCTTGTGCGCGTCGAGGTTCTTCAGGATCTTGCGGCGCTCCATTTCCACCACCTGCCCGAGGTGGTGCATGAAGTCGGCCATCTTGAGGTTGTCGCGGAGGGAATAATCAATGCCGTAAAGGCCGCGCTGCTTGAGGCCGGAGAAATAGAGGGCTGATTCGCGCAACGTTTTGCTGGGCACCGTGCCCGTGTTGATTCCGCTGCCGCCCACCTGCGTGGCGCGCTCGATGACGGCCACCTTCTTTCCGAAGTAGGCCACCTGCGCCGCGCCCTTCTCTCCCGCCGGGCCGCAGCCCATCACGATCAGGTCAAACTTCTCTGCCTGCGCCATGACTCTCCTCCACAACGTTCGGCGCTCGCTGAGCGCATTTATTGAACGCAACCGCTGCCGGCTGCCCCGGACCTCCTACAGAGCAGGGCAGATTGTAGCGCCGGAAGCCGCCGTCCGGTCGAGGATTTCTATCTCGACAGGCCGGAAGACGTCCGCGTTCGCGTGACTGTGAACCGCGTGTTACGGGTGCGTCATGTCCTCCGGATGCACGAGGCGGTCAAAATCGTCGCCGGAAAGGTAGCCCAGTTTTGTGGCGGCCTCGCGCAGGCCGATCTTTTCGTGATGCGCGGTGTGGGCGACTTTCGCCGCCTTGTCGTAGCCGATGTGGGGGCTCAACGCGGTGACCAGCATCAGGGAATTCTTCACGTATTCGGCAATGCGCTCGCGGTCGATGCCCATGCCTTTAATCGCGTACTCGACGAAGCCGTGGCAGGCGTCGGCGAGCAGGCGCACGGAATGCAGGAAGTTGTGGATCATGACGGGCTTGAAGACGTTGAGCTCGAAATTGCCCTGGGAGCCGGCAAAGCCGATGGCCGCATCGTTGCCGAACACCTGCACGGCCACCATGGTGACGGCTTCGCACTGCGTAGGGTTTACTTTGCCGGGCATGATGGAGGAGCCCGGCTCGTTTTCCGGCAGCACGAGCTCGCCCAGGCCGCAGCGCGGGCCGGAGGCGAGCCAGCGGATGTCGTTGGCGATTTTCATCAGGGAGGCGCCGAGAGTTTTGAGCGCGCCCGAGGCGAAGACGATTTCGTCGTGCGCGGAAAGCGCGGCGAATTTGTTGGGGTGCGAGCGGAAGGGCAGGCCGGCCAGTTCGGCGATCTTGCGCGCGGCGCGCTCGGCAAATTCGGGATGCGCGTTGAGCCCGGTGCCGACGGCGGTGCCGCCGATGGCCAGGGCGTAGAGGCCGTCGAGCGCCTGCTCGATGCGCGTGACGTCCGCACGCAGCAGCGCGGCCCAGCCGCCCATTTCCTGGTCCACGGTGATGGGAGTGGCATCCTGCAGGTGCGTGCGGCCGATTTTCACCACGCCGGCAAATTCGCGCGCCTTGGCTTCGATGGCCTCCGCCACCTGGCGCACCGCGGGGATCAGCACGTTGTGCACCTGCATGGCCGCGGCGATGTGCATGGCGGTGGGAAACGTGTCGTTGGAGGACTGCGACATGTTCACGTCGTCGTTAGGGTGAACGGGTTTCTTCGAGCCGAGAACGCCTCCGGCGAGCTCGATGGCGCGGTTGGAGATTACTTCGTTGGCATTCATGTTGGTTTGCGTGCCGCTGCCGGTTTGCCAGATGTGCAGGGGGAAGTGGGCGTCGAGTTTGCCTTCGATCACTTCGTCGGCGGCTTGGGCGATGAGGCGGGCTTTCTCGGGCGCGAGCTTCTTCAGGTCCACGTTGACGAGGGCGGCGGCTTTCTTGAGGATGCCGAGCGCGCGAATCATTTCCCGCGGCATCACGTCGTGGCCGATGTTGAAGTGCAGGAGCGAGCGCTCGGTCTGCGCGCCCCAGTAGCGGTCCGCGGCGACTTCGATGGCGCCCATGCTGTCGGTCTCCGTGCGCGTGGGCTCGGCGGCTGCGGCGGTGGTGGTTCTGTCGGACATGGAAGCGGCCCCCTGTGGGTGGGAGTTCCCTACGTGCGGCACCATTCTACGCCGAGCCTTGGGGAAGAGGAGCCTGGCTGAGCAGGCGAGTACCCCCTCCCCGCCAGAATTGCGCAAACCCATGAAAAGAAAGGTGATGCGAGGAGGGGTATTGCACAAAGGCATGAAAGCAAAAGGGTTAGATTCGGGGTGGTGATCCATGTGTGGGGGGCGACGCCGGATGCTGGCCCCCTCCCCCGGTCTTTGTGTATCTGCACAAACTACGGAAGTTAGGTGCGGTTTCGGGGCAAAGGGTTGAAAGTGGGGGACTTCAAGTAGGTGTGGAATGTGCAGATGCGAGGGCGTTTTGTATATGCAGAAACTGCGGGAGTTAGAAGGCGGCGGCGTGGATCTGCACATTCCAAAGGAGGTTAGCGAAAGTTGGCGGCGTCTGATCGGCATAGAGCGGCTCATGGGCAGTTATCCCGAAGGGAGTGTACTATATAATGACTAATAGGTCAAGGAAAAAGCGCCAAAAAATCGCAGCTCGTTAAAAATGTCCCCCGCCGGGGTACGTGGAGCCTAAGCGTGAGCCGCAATCGGCGTTTGACGTTTCGCATTGATCCAGCGGAGAGCGAAATCTGCGACGTGAATCTGGAAGACTATCACCAGACGAGAAGGAGCATCCCACATGCCCATGAAGAAGCCACCGCATCCCGGAGAATTCATCCGAACGGAGATTGTCGAGCCTACAGGGCTGACCGTAACGGCGGCTGCTGCTGCGCTGCGTGTCTCGAGGCCAGCGCTGTCGAGCCTGCTCAACGGCAAGGCGGACCTTTCGGGCGACATGGCCTTGCGCATCGAAAAGGCGTTTGGAGTCAAAATGGACGCGCTTCTGCGGATGCAGGCGGCATATGACATTGCCCAGACCCGGAAACGTGAGAAGCAAATCCAAGTGCGCCGGATTCACCGGTTGGCAGGCATTCCTGCCTGAAACAGCTTGTTCTCTGGAGAACTGCTCTTCTTCCGCCGGCCACCTGTGTTCTGACTACACGTGGTTGACTCGCGTTGGGAGGGGAAAGCCGCGAGTAGTTTCCACCCTCCCCTCGCGCCGCGGGTTATAATAGAGGTGAATGGTTCCCCGGTTGCCACGGCGACGGGATTCCCCTGGACAACATGATTCGAGATGCACAGGCTTGGCAGGAATGGGAGACGGAAGGGCCGCTTCGGGAGCCCCCCGACTTTCTCCGCAACCTTCGCCTGCTGGAAGCCATGTACGACTTGGCGCGTCCGCTCGGCGCCTTCCCTCCCGACGATCCTCTGAGCGGCTTGGAGACCGACATCCGCGTGGCAAGGATTCTCAATGTTCCAGGCGCTGCTGGGCAGCCTTGCCCGCGGGCTTGACCGCCGCGGAATCCGATACATGCTGATCGGGGGCCAGGCCGTGCTGCTTTACGGCGAGCCGCGCCTCACACGGGACGTTGATGTAACCCTGGGTGGGGGCCCCGAACTGCTTCCTCAGCTTCTCGATCACTGAGCGCGGAAGTACGCCCGGTTTGCCCCCCAGAAAACCGGAACCGTTGCGTCGGACAGTCCCCCGAGAGGCGATATTTTCAGCCTACCCGTGCGAAATCCTCCACAGGAGTTCCAAGTCCATTTGTGGAGGTGCGGTCGTGGTCAGTTCTTCTTCCGCCGGCCGGCTGCGTGCTGATTTACCAGGACGGGGCTGCTCCTGGTTCCGGCCGCAGATTCAGCCCGCTGGATGGACCACGTGCAGGCCGAGGAACCTTTCGAAGGGATCGAAGTCACGGTCTCTGTGCAGGAGCGAATACCCGTGGAGCAGGCAGAAGGCGGCAATCCAGCAGTCAATGGTTGAGGCCCACGGGATGGAGCGACGTGGCAGTGAGGCCGGAGAAGCTGTGGGAACGTTTGCGCAAATCGAGAAAATCCGGGTAGGCAAGCGAGGCGGCGTGGCCGCGCGCGACGGCGACGAGGGCGGTGGCATGCGATGCGCCAGGGATGGGGTTGAGCAGGGTGGAATTGATCCAACTGAAGACGGTGCTGTTCGCGCCGATGCCCAGGGCCAGGGTGAGTATGGCCACCAGGGCGAAGCCGGGGTCCTTGCGAAGGGCACGCGCGCCGTGCAGCACGTCTTTCCACAAATGGCTCATGCCACCCTCCAGGCGAGTCGGTCTTGGAAGGAGATACGCGGGGGACGGGAGGAAAGTTCAGTGCGCGGAGGGCTCGGTGGGTTCGCGATAGGTTCCGAAGCGGCGGGCGATGGGCTGGAGCGTGGGATAGAACTGGACGAAGGAATGCTCGACGGCGGCATGGTCCTCATGGCACTGCCAGCAGTTGTCTTTCGGGCGAGCTTTCACCGCATCTCCTCTCGGCCCGAATGAAAAGTAGGCCCATTTTTCCGGGAAGCGCGCCTCGTCTTTGACCTCGACGCCCAGGCCCATGAGTTCCGCCTGGTAGTGGCCGCCTTTGTTGATGGAGCCTTTGCGGGCCGAGCCGCGCTCTTCGACGACGAACATGGTTTTGTCGGGCCATTTGCCGGTGGCGGCAAAGTGGCGATAGGCATCGGGGGAGACGAACACGTTGGTGAACATCGGATCGTCATCGCCGCCCGGACCTTTGTAGGTCATTCCCAGGCCAGAGGAGAGGTACACCCATTCGCGATAGCTTTCGGGATAGAGGAGGCGACCGTCGGCCGTGTATTGCGGAACGAATTGGGAGACGGCGGGCTGCGGATTGGCGTGTTGAGCTGCGCTTAGCGCGGCTGCGATTGCCAGGAGGAATGGGAACCAAGACCATTTCATGGATGTGGCGCTCCCTCGTGTGCGACTTCTGCAGCTTCCAGGAACGGCCCCTCATTCGCGGGTGCACAGGCCCACGGTCCCGCTGAGCGGGACCGTGGCTACCTTTCCAGGGGCTTCGCTCTTACTCGGAGCGCAGGGCTACCATCGGGTCCACGCTGGCGGCGCGGCGGGACGGGATGAAGCACGCGCCGGCGGCCACGGCAAACACCATCAGGGCCACGGCGGCGAACGTGAGCGGGTCTGTGGACTGCACGCCGAACAGCAGATCCTTCATCATCCGGGTGAGGGGCGGCGCGCCGGCCAATCCGATCACCAGGCCGATTCCCACGAGGGCCATGCCCTGCCACAGCACCATGCGCAGCACGCTCTGCCGCGAGGCGCCCAGCGCCATGCGGATGCCGATCTCGCGGGTGCGCTGGCTCACGGCCAACGCCATCACGCCGCTGATGCCGGCCAGCGTGATCACCAGGGCGAGGCCGGCGAAGATGGAGATGAGGACGGCAGTGAGCCGCGGCGAGGCCAGCCACTCGTTGCGAATCTGCTCGAGGGTGAGGATGCGGGTGACGGGCTGCTGCGGATCGATTTCGTGGACGGCGCGGGCGATTTCCTTGCTCATCAGCAGGGGATTGCCGGCGGTGCGGATGAGCACGCCTGCGCCACGCAGGGGGTTGGCCGCCATGGGCACGTAGAATTCATCGGTGGCCGGGCGATTCAGGGCGTACTGCTTCACGTCGCCCACCACGCCCACAACGGTCATCCAGGTTTTGCCGCCGTCGGCGGAGGCGCGCTGGCCGATGGGGTCCGCGTTTGGCCAGTTGTGGCCGGCGAGTGACGCGTTGATGATGGCCACCTGCTCACCCTCACGGCGGTCGGAAATGGTGAAGTCGCGGCCGCGCAGCAGGGGAATGCCGAGCGTCTTGAAATATCCGGGGCTGACGACGCGGAAGTCCACTCTGGGCGCGGGAGTGCCGGAGGATACGGGGCGGCCTTCAATCTGGATCTGGCCGTCCATCGAGCCCATCTGGCCGTCGAGCGGCACCGTCATGGAAACGGCGACGCTCACCACACCAGGGCGGTTGGCGAGATTGTCCATGAGCTTTTCGTAGAAGGCGAGCGAGTCCTTGGGGTCCATGTATTTGGTGAAGTTGAGGCTCACGGCGCTGCTCAGCACGTTTTCCGGACGGAAGCCGGGGTCCACTTCCTGCAGTTTGGCCACGCTGCGGAGCATCAATCCGGCGCCGATCAGCAGGATGAACGAAATGGCCACCTGCGCGGTGACCAGCATATTGCGCATGCGGTGGCGCGTGAGACTTCCGGAGGTCCGCGCGCCGCCCTGGCCCAGCGCGGTGGCGAGCTGCTGGCGCGAGGCAAAGGCGGGAATCGCGCCAAACAGGATTCCGGTGGCGATGGAGATGCCGAAGGTAAACAGCAGCACCGTCGAGTCGATGCCGATCTCTCCCGTGCGCGGCGTAAAGCGCGAGGCAAAGCGGACCAGCAGGCTCGTGCCTACCGTGGCCACCAGCAGGCCCAGCGTGCCGCCCACCATGGCGAGAATCGTGCTCTCCGTGAGCAATTGGCGCAGGACGCGCGCCAAGCTTGCGCCCAGCGTGGCGCGGATGGCCAGTTCCTGCTCGCGGCGGATCTGGCGCGAGAGCGTCAGGTTGGCCACGTTGGCGCAGGTGAGCAGAAGTACGAGGCCCGCCGTGCCCAGCAGGATCAGGAACGTGGGGCGAGCGCCGCCGGTCATTTCCTGCTGGATGGGCAGGACGCTCATGCCGTAGCCCTGAACCTTCGGATAATTTCCCGGGTACTGCTCTTCCAGGTGATGGGCGATCACGCCGAGATCCGCGGAGACCTGCTGATTGCCGACGCCCGGCTTGCGGCGGGCGAACACAGTGAGCATGCGCGCGTCGCGGTCCTCGACGGTCTTCGGGTTCGAGCGGAAGGGGCATGAGGACGCGGGCATGAACATTTCGTTCGCGTCTGGATAATCGGGGAGCGGCGGCAGGACGCCGACGACGGTGTGCACCTTGTCGTTCATCTCAAACGTTTTGCCCACGGCGTTGGGGTCGGCGCCCATCACGTTTTTCCAGTAGCTGTAGGTGAGCACCAGGACGGGCTCCGCGCCCACGCGGTCTTCGCCGGGAAGGAACAGGCGGCCGAGCACCGGCTTCACGCCCATCACGTCGAAAAAATTCGCGGAGACCACGCCCACCTGCAGGCGCTGCGCCTCGCCCTGTCCGTAGAACGTGAAGTACATGGAGTGATATTCGGCGGTCGAGGCGAGCGTGCTGTTCTGCCGCGCGTAGTCCTGCCATTCCTTTACGGAGAAGGCCACGTCGTCGAAGCCGGCCTTGGTGGCCTGCTGGCGCAGGCGCACGAGTTCGTGGCCGTTGCCATAGGGCAGCGGGCGGAGCATCACGCCGTTGATCACGCTGAAGATGGCGGTATTCGCGCCGATGCCCAGCGCCAGGGTGAGCACCACCACGGCGGTGAAGCCGGGGTTCTTGCGCATCATGCGCACGGCGTAGGCGGCATCGTGGCGGAACATTTCCCAATGCTCGCGCGGCGCGGTGGTGAAGATTCCGGCGAGCGTTTCCCACCACAGGCGCAGGATTCCGGGAGCGCCCTCGCGCTCCGCTTCGCGGCGCTGGTCCGCGAAGGTGTGCGCCATGTCGCGCCCGTAGTCCGAGCGGAAGTCGAAGGGGAACAGCCGCAGGAGCGAGCGGAAGATGCGGTCGTGCGGCGCGCCTTTTTTCGTGGTTTGCTCGCTGGATGACATGGGCGGATTCTCCTTTTCTCCCGGGCGTGCGCTCAGGCGGTGCGGGTGCGGGCCAGCAGGCGCTTGGCGCGGGGCAGGGCCAGGAGCTTCTCGAGGCGCTCGGCCTCCGCGATGGCCACTTCGCGGCCGAAATCGGTGAGGCGGTAGTAGCGGCGGCGTTCATCGTCGAGCGCGGCGGCAGGGCGCTCCGTCTTCTCCGCGATCATTCCTTCGCCTACGAAACGCCGCACCAGGCCGTAGAGCGTGCCGGCGCTCAGGCGTACCGCGCCATCGGTGAGGCGAGCCACGTCTTTCATGATCGCGTAGGCATGCTTATCGCCCTCGGCGAGCGCCAGCAGGAAATGGAACTCGGCGGGGGTGAGAGGCAGGTAGTTTGCGGTGTCGCGCTTCTTTGCGGCCATGGCGGCTCTCCCTGGGTCAGCCCGGGCGCGGCAAGTACGGCCGCCGGGCTACTGTATCTGACGCAGTGCGAATATATCGCGTTTCGTTATAGTTGTCCATAGCGAAGACCTAAGCTGAAGCGCTGCTGCGTCCCTAGAAAATGAACTTCGCGGCCACCTGCACGAGGCGCGGCGGCGCGGCGCTGATCACCTGGCCGAAGGTGGCGCTGTTGATATTTCCGTCCACGGACTGCGGCCCGAAAAACTGCGCGTGATTGAAGGCGTTGAAGGCTTCGAGCCGGACCTGGAAAGACTTCGATTCCGTGACGCGCAGGTTCTTCAGCAGCGCCATATCGAAGTTGGCCATCCCCGGACCGTAGAAAAAACGCCGCTGGGAAGTGCCCGGAGTGCCCAGCGCGTTCTCGCTGAACAGCGCGGTATTGAAATAGGAGTTTCCGTTGCGGGGATTGTGATTCAGGTTGAGATTGCCGGGAGCAAAGTCGGGTTCATCCACGCCGAAGTTGTTGATGCCGTTGGGCTCGGCTCCCAGCAGGGAATTGTCGCCGAAGTTGACGAGCGTAACGGGGAGGCCGCTGCTGAAGCGCGTGATGCCGGAGAATTCCCATCCCTCGGTCCAGCGGTTTTTGGCGTGGAAGAGCGCCTCCACCGGCAACTGGTAGCTGTAGCTCACTACAAAGTTGTGCTTCACGTCGAAGGCGGAGAGGGCTTTGCTGAGCGAAGGATTGATTGGATTGATGGCTTCACCCAGGCTGGAAGACTGGTCCTGCGATTTGCTGTAGGTGTATCCGGCCAGCACGTTCAGGCGCTTGCCGGTGTGCCGCAGGGTCACCTGCAGGGCGTTGTAATTGGAATTGCCCGCGGTGGCCTGGTTGGCATTGCTGCCGAAATTCGAGCCCAGCGGGCCGCGCGTGCCTTGGAACACCTGTCCTTTCGCAGTCGTGTAGGCGCTGTCTTCTCCGAACGGGCCGCACGGCAACTGCCCCGCGGCGAGGTTCGCGGGATTGCTGAGGAACAGGCAGAGCGAGGGATTGCCGGGGTTGGCCTCTTCAAGCACCAGCAGCCGGTGCGCCTGCGTGCCCACGTAATTCACGCTCAGCACGGTGTCCGCTCCGAAGGCGCGTTCGAGCGACAGAACGTACTCCTCCGTGTACGGAATGCGATTCGTGGTGAGGTAATTGGGAAGGCCGGTAATCGGCGCGAACTGCGACCAGTTGATATTGTTATCCGGGTGGCCGGCGCTGCTGCCCAGGGTAGCCAGCGTCACGGGGAAAACCTGGCCGAGGTTCTGCCCGGTGGCGGCGGTTACAAAGGGAGTGGCGAAGAGCGGCGGGGCCGGGCTGGTGTACGTGGTGCCGTAGGGCGCGTTCGCGCTCATCACGCCGATGGTGAGCGCCTCGATCGCGGTGTAGAACAGGCCGTAGCTCGCGCGGATGCTGGTCTTGCCCGGGCCGCCCACGATTTTGGCGAGCAGGCTGTTTCCCGAGGCGCTGGGCGAATAGGCGATGCCGAGGCGCGGCGCGAAATCGAGGTTCCCGGGAGGCGCCAGGGTGCGCGACACGCCGGGGTCAGTGGGATAGAGGATTCCGGCGGGCGCGCCCGGAAAAACCACGGACTGCTTGCCCGCTTCAAACGTGGCGACCTGGTTGTACTTCTCATACCAGGGCTCGATGCGGTCCCAGCGCAGCCCGTAATTCAGCGTCAGGTTGTGGGAGATGCGCCAGCTATCCTGCGCGTAGAGGCCCAGGTATTTGTTGCGCCCGTAGAAGGCCTGGAGCTGGCTCTGGTTGTACTGGCTGGGAACTCCCAGGAGGAAATCCGCGAAGTCGGAGCCCGTCTCCGAGCCGAAAAACAGGAAGCTGCCGTTGAACTGGGCGATCGCGTTTACGTTCACCTGGTCGTAGTGGAATTCGCCGCCCACTTTGATGGTGTGCGTTCCGATCACGCGCGAGAAATTGTCGAGCCACTGGAAGGTGTTGCCCACCTGCCGGAGCTCGTTTGTGTTTGTGCCGAAGTTGAAGCTGTTGAAGCCGACGCTTTCCACGCCTTCGGTGCCCGGGGAAAGCGGCACGATCCCCGGAGTTCCCGGGCCCACCTGGAAACCCTGCGAAGCCAGACTGACGCCAACGCCGCCCACGGGTTTGCCCAGGTCCACCGCGTTGCGCAGGTAGCTGAAGTGGACTTCGTTCACCGTGGCGCTGCCGAACGTCTTGGTGTCGCCCAGGTCAAGCAATTGCGCGCGCCCGGTATAGAGCGCGTTGAAGCCCGGCACGTTCGCCCCGCCCTGAGCCACCGGGTACGGATTGTTCTGCGACCAGTCGTCGAGGAAGTAGTAGGCCGTGAGCAGGCCCCAATGGGTGTCTGCATCCATGCGGTACGCGCCCTTGTCGTCACGCAGCGTCTGGTTGAAGGAGGATGTGGAAAATGTGCCGTTGGGGTTGTTGGGCGCGGGGATGTATTTCAAGAGGTTGGCGGCCGGCGCGGACCACGCGGTTTGCGGAATCACCGCGCCCGGGAAAACGCACGTGGCGTTCGTGCATCCCGGCGTGTAATACGGTTCTCTCGCCGCGACCGCGTAGCCCAGCTTCTGCGAAAGCATGCCGGCAATGTTCGGCCCGCTGACGGTGGTGGGCACCAGATTCCCGTTTGCGTCGGTGGTGACGAACGAGCTCGCCAGATCGGAGAGGTTTCCGGTGCGGTCTTGCAGAGACGGCACGGGGATCTGCCCGGTGTCCACGCCCTGGGTGGATCGCGTTCCCTGGTAGTCCACGAAGAAGAAGATTTTATTTTTCCGGATCGGGCCGCCCAGCGTGCCGCCGAACTGGTTCTGATCGAAGGCGCCGCGCGCGGGGGAGAAGTAGTTGCGCGCGTCCAGGTTTGTGTTGCGCAGGAATTCGAAAATGTCGCCGTGAAAGCTGTTCGTGCCGGACTTCGTCACCACGTTGATCTGGCCGCCGCTGAACTCGCCGTATTCCGCGTCGAAATTCGCGGTCAGAATGCGGAACTCGGCGATGGAATCGAGGTTGGGGATGATCGCCGCCCCCATGTTGACGTCCTCTTGCACGTCGCTTCCGTTCACCATGAAGCTGTTGGCGAATTCGCGCTGGCCGTTGATGGAGATGGTGCCGGGGTTCAAGCTGCCGGAGGGAGAGAGCACGCTCGCTCCCACGTCCTGCACGGTCTGGGAAGTAATCGTGGTGACCGGAGCGACTCCGGGCTGGAGCGCGAGCAAATCGGTGTAGCTGCGGCCGTTGAGCGGCACGGTAACCACCTGGCCGCCGGTGATTACCTCGCCCAGTTGCGTGCTTGTGGTTTCCACCTGCACCTGGTTTTCCCGCACGGTCATAACTTCATTTCTCTGGCCCAGCTCCAGAGTCACGTCCACCGTCAATGCGCTGTTTGCGTTGACCACGATCTGGGTGCGCCGGTAGGGTTTGTACGACGCCACTTCCACGGCCAAGTCGTAATGTCCGATCGCCAGGCTGGGGAAGGAATAGAAGCCCTTGTCGTCCGTGGAGGCGCTCTGCCGGATTCCCGTCTCCGTGTTCGTGGCGGTAACGCTTGCACGGGGAACCACGCCGCCGCTGGGATCTCGCACGGCGCCGGAGATGCTTCCTCCTACGCCGGCCCACGCGGTAAGGGCAACGGAGGAAAGCAGCGCCAGCAACCCAAAGAGGCAGAGCAGGGCCCGCACCGGCCGCCGGCTGAATCGGAACTGTCGAGTAAAAGGGGCTCCTGAAACGCCCGAGCCGCTGTTGGCGCCGCGAATTCCAGTCATCCGAAGCTTTCTCCCCAGAGCCGCCGTTCATCCAGGATGCGATCCCAGACGCGATCCCAGATGCAATTCACTTGCAACTAAATGCGGTGCAAAGCCGCCCCGCCGGCACGGTCACCCCGATTACCTTTCGCTCCCCACTTATGTTCTGCGGGTGCGCCCCTGAAGTGCTTGCTTCGCCCGTTGCCGCCTGCCGCGGGACGCCCGGCAGCAGGCGCTGCAAAGACCGCGGATGTCGAGACGCGTCACGCTCGTTTCAAATCCGTGCCGTCTGGCGATGACCCTCTTCAGCCGGTCCAAAGCCCTGGGAGCAAGCTCTTCCACGGCGCCGCAGCGGCAGCAGTTGAGCTTGCAATCGTCGTGATCCGGGCCCGCATGCGCGTGCCGTTCGCTCTCGACGCGCACCTGCCGGGGCCCTTGCATCAAACCGTTCTTCCGGAGCAGGGCGAGCGTGCGGTAGACCGTGGCGCGGTCCACGCTGGAATCGCGTTGGCGGGCGAGCCCGAGCAGGGTAGCGGCATCCAGGGGAGCCCCGGCGTCCGGCGCCTGGTTGAGGCCCTGGATCTGGCCCTGGATAAGGCCGATGATCAGGCGGCGCTGCGAGGTCATGCGCACGCCCAGGGAGACGAGGGCGGTGAGGAGCGCGGGGTGGCCGGCTGGGAGCGCGCTGGAGGTTTCTAGTTGCAAACCGTTTGCAACTGGAGTTCCGGGCGCGCCGCTGTCGAAAGTCCGTGTCATTGAGTCCTAGGGGGCCACCAACTGAGCCGAAAGGATCCCAGGGGGTCGCATCCAGTTGCAACTGATTATCAACTGGCGATTCCATTGGACTCCACCTCGCGCTCTCTGTCAAGCACCAATCTCATTTTTTCCGCGTGCCTTGCGGCGTTGCGATTTGTTGCGAACCTCGCGCGCGAATCAGAACGCCCGGGCGTGGCAATCTTCATTCGGGCCTCGCGACCGGCGCTCTGCTCGCCCGGCCCGCCTCCAGCCATAATGGAGGTTGACCGAGCAGGCCCCGATTGCGCACACTATTAGCGCAATCGAACTCTATTCCGCGCGGCGGGGCCGCTCGACGCGCGTGCATTGCGGCAATTCTTGCGTTTTTCGCAACCGAGGCAGCGATGAATACTGAAATCGGCGAACTCCTTCCGCCCACCCGCCTGATGCTCACGCCGGGGCCGTCCAACATGGACCCGCGCGTCTACCGGGCACTGGCCACACCGCTGGTGGGCCACATGGATCCCTGGTTCATCGCCATGATGAGCGACGTGCAGGAACTGCTGCGACGCGTCTTCCAGACGAGCAACCGCATGTCGTATCCCATCTCCGCTTCAGGATCGGGCGCCATTGAAGCCGCGGTGGTGAACCCGCTGGAGGCCGGCGACGAAGCCATCGTCTGCTCGAACGGATGGTTCTCCGAACGCATGGCCGTGATTGGCGAACGGACGGCGGCAAAGATTCACCGGGTCGAGGCTCCCTACGGCAAGACGGTGGACCCGGAAGAGGTGCGCCGCATCGGCCAGGGGCGGAAAATCAAATTCATCGGCCTGGCGCACGGAGAAACGTCGAGCGGAGTCCTGCAGAACATCGACGACTACCGCAAAGTGGCTGACGAACTCGGCGCCATCCTCGTGGTGGACGCCGTGGCCACTCTCGGCGGCGTGCCGCTGGACGTGGACCGCCAGCGCATCGACATTTGCTTCTCGGGTTCGCAGAAGACCCTCAGCGCGCCTCCGGGCATGGCGCCCATTACGCTGAACGCGCGCGTGGAAGATATCGTGCGCGCGCGGAAGACTCCGGTGCAGAGCTGGTATTTCGATTTCGTGCCCATCATGAGTTACTGGGGCAAGGAACGCACGTATCACCACACGCCGCCCGTTTCGCTGATTTTCGCGCTGCGCGAGGCGCTGCGCCTGGCGCTCGAAGAAAGCCTGGAGGCGCGCTGGGAGCGCCACCGCCAGAACCAGCACGCGCTGATCGCCGGGATCGAGGCCATGGGCCTGGGGCTGTTCGTAAAGAACCCCGCGGAACGGCTGCCTACCGTGACGGCCGTGGTCGTGCCGCCGTCGCTGGACGACGCGAAGGTGCGCAAGCAACTGCTCGACGAGTTCAACATCGAAATCGCCGGAGGCTTCGGGCCGGTGAAGGGAAAAATCTGGCGCGTGGGCCTGATGGGCTACTGCAGCCAGAAAACGAACGTGCTGCTGTTCCTGGCCGCGTTTGAGAAGGTGCTGGGCGATCACGGCTTCCGCCTGCCCGCGGGGGCGGGCGTGGGCGCCGCGGTGCATTCCTATTCGGAGGCCGGCGCAGTGGCCGCGCACAATTGATCCCCATGAGCGCCACCCTATATAACGCCGGAAAAATGAGCGAGTTCGTGCCCGCCTTCCAGGTGCGCTCGCCACTCACAGGCGACACCTTCCAGTGCCGCTTCTCTTTCATCCACAACGGCATTGCCCCGCGCCACAGCGACACGGTGGACGCGAAATTCCTGGTGGACGGCCGCGGCGTTCTGGTGGGCCTGGCGCACACCGCTTTTGTGTCTTTCCACGAGCGCGCGGGCCGCGACCTGACGGACCGCGAAGCGAGCTACGTGGCCGCCGCGTTCCTTTCCGAACGCCTGGAGCAGGCCGACCCGCACCCCATCTTCAACGTCGGCCACGACGACGTGATGCGTCTCGTGGCGCGTTTGGAAATCAAGTAGATACAAGCGCGGAACAGTTTCTTCGGGCGCGCATCCCCGGCGCGCCCGAGTTCAGCCGCAAGATCCGGATAGCGCCGCAAGACACGTCTTTCTAGGATGGCCACATGAAAACCGCGGAAGATCAATCCATCTCCGGGGCCCTCCACAAGGCTCTCTATCAAGGCACGCTGGCCGCGGCATTCCAGCACGCCATCGCACATCTGGAAAATCTGGACCGCAGCTCCGTGGCCGCGACCGCGGACGCCGCCACGCTGCGGCGCCGGCTCGCGCGTCCGCTAACAAACGACGGCGTTCCCGCGGAGCAGGTGGTGAACGAACTGGCGGAAGACGCGCGCGAGGGAATCATCGGCAGCGCCGGCGGACGCTTCTACGGCTGGGTGATTGGAGGCGCTGTGCCGGCCTCACTGGGCGCCGACTGGCTCACCTCCGCGTGGGACCAGAACGGCGCTCTCTATGCGACGAGCCCCGCGGCTGCGATCGTGGAAGAAGTGGCCGGCGCCTGGCTGAAGGACGTTCTGCGGC
>DATFZR010000431.1:0-3096 GCA_035314265.1 Candidatus Acidiferrales bacterium | reverse complement strand
AGCTCACGCCGCGCCGCCCCGGGAGGAGAGTTGAGCCCGCACGCCGCGCACAAACCGCACGGCTCCGCGCATCGCCGCTCGGTCGCGCTCTTTGGCGGCACGTTTGATCCGGTCCACTCCGGCCACATCGCCGTGGCGCAGGCAGCGGAGAAACGCTTCCACCTCGACGCGGTTTATTTTGTTCCTTCCTCGCGCCCGCCCCACAAATCCAAGCCCGCGCTCACTCCCTTCCTGCATCGCTACACCATGGTTGCGCTGGCCTGCTCGAATCACCCGGATTTTCATCCGTCACTGGCCGAAGCTCCCACGGACGGCGCCACGCCGCATGTCTTCTACACCTTTGATACCGTCCGCCGTTATCGCCGCGAACATCCCGACGATCAGCTTTACTTCATCGTCGGCGCGGACCAGTTTCTGGAAATCCCCACCTGGAAGAATTACGAAGGCTTGCTGGACACTTGCGACTTCATCATCGCCAGCCGCCCCGGCTTTCGACTCGAAGCTTTGCGCCTGGTAATTCCTCCGGAAAAATTGGGCCGCTCCAAATCCGACGACCCCAACAAAATCGTGCTGCGTAAATCCACCATTCATCTGTTGACCACGGTCTCCAGCCACATCTCCTCTACGGAAATTCGCATGCGCCTCGGCCACCGCCAATCCATACACGGGCTTGTGCCCGCGCCCGTGGAGGGTTACATTCTGGGGCAGGCTCTTTACCGGTGACCCTTAACTCTCTCGATCCCGAAATCCTGCTGGCCGTGGAAGCCGCTCAGGAAAAACAGGCTCTGGACGTTTCCGTCTTGAACCTTTCCGGCTCCGGCGCGTTCGCCGATTATTTCCTGCTCTGCTCCGGGTCCAGCCAGCCGCAAATTCAGGCCATCGGCGAAGCCATCGCGGAGCGCCTGCATCGCCACGGGCGCCGGACCGCGCATCGCGAAGGCAAATCCAGCGCCGAATGGGTCCTGCTCGATTATGGATTTTTCGTCGTGCACATTTTCAGCGAACGCGCCCGCCAGTATTACGACCTCGAGCGCCTCTGGCGCAACGCCGAGCGCATCGAGTTCCACGAACCAGCCGGCGGGGGCCCTGCGCCAGCGCGCCCCAAGTCCCACGATGAAGGCCACAACGAATCCGAAGGCAACGCCACGCAGCAGTGAGCGCTTCAAAGAAGTCGTGGCACAGCCAATTTCAACTCTGCTCTTCGCTTTTTTCCTGGAAGCCAGCAATCGCAAACCTGAGAGAAGTGTTCTACAGATTCCCTTTCGCCGTGAGTAAGAATCCATGAGCGCCGCCGCAACCATCCCCTGGATCGCAACAGACCCCGCCTCCCGACGCGTTCTCGATCTCGCCGAAAAAGTCGCCGGCGCCTCCACCACCGTGCTGATCACCGGTGAAAGCGGCACCGGCAAAGACCAGCTAGCCCGCTGGATCCACCAGCGCAGCCCCCGCCACGACGCCCCTCTCCTGAAAATTGACTGCGCCAGCCTCCCGTCCGAGTTGGTCGAATCCGAACTCTTCGGCCACGAGCGCGGTGCCTTCACCGGCGCCGTCGCCCGCAAACCCGGCCGACTGGAAATGGCGCAAACCGGAACCATCGTCCTCGACGAAGTCGCCGCGCTAGCCCCCGGCATGCAGGCAAAACTCCTGCGCGTCCTCGAAGAGCGCACCTTCGAACGCCTGGGCGGCACCGAAACCCTGCACATGGAAGCCCGCCTGATGGCGCTAACCAATACAGATCTAACCAAAGCCGTCGCCGCCGGCCGTTTCCGCGAGGATCTTTTCTTCCGCCTCAATGTACTGTCCATAATTGTCCCGCCGCTGCGCGAACGCCGCGCCGACGTGCCGGAACTGGCCGCGCATTTCCTGGCGCGCCTTGGCCCCGTGCACGGCCATCCGGATGCCGCCTTCGATCCTTCAGCGCTCCGGTTGCTGGAATCCTACGATTGGCCGGGAAATATTCGCGAATTGAAGAACGCCGTGGAACACGCGCTGGTCTTCACCAAGCTGCCGCAACTGCGCCCCGAGGATTTTCCGGAGATTGTGCGTGCTGGCAACAGTGCCAAAGGCCCCAGCGGCCCGCTGCGCTCGCTCGAAGATCTCGAGCGCGAAGCCATCAAGGCCACCCTAGATGCCACGCGCTACAAAATCGGCCGCGCCGCCGAAGTCCTCGGCATCAGCCGCAAGACGCTGCTAGAGAAACGCAAGAAGTTCGGCCTTTTGTAGTTCACCCTGAGGCGCCGCCGGTGGCGGCGTCGAAGGGCGCGTCGCCGGCTCTTTTGAAGTGATTGCGGCACAGCAGGAATTGCCGCGCTTGCGGCGCTTGCAAGTGTAGGGGCGAGTCTCAGACCCGCCCCGACCCAGCAACGCGTGTTCACAAAATGAAAATCCGACTCATCATGCTCGGCAAGACCCGTCGTGAAGAAGCCCGCGCCCTGGTGAACGACTACGTCCAGCGCATCCAGCACCACGCTGAAATCGAAATCAGCGAACTGCGCGACGCCGGCCCCGCCGCCCTGCGCAAATTAAAGATAGACCCAGCCGCCACGGTCGTCCTGCTCGACGCCGCCGGAAAACAATTCACCTCCCAGCAATTCGCGCGCTGGCTGGGCGATCTTCGCGACCGCGGCACGCGCGAACTCGTCTTCCTCTGCGGCGACGCCGAAGGTTTCCCCGCGGAATTGCGCGCCAGCGCCAAACAAAAAATCTCGCTCTCTACGCTGACCATGCCGCACGAATTCGCGCGCGTGCTCCTCGCCGAGCAAATTTATCGCGCCTTCGCCATCCTCGCCGGCCATCCGTATCCAAAGTGACGTCAAAGATGAGTCTTCGGCGGATGGCATGCGCGCCGCAAGCCGTGCTGGGCGTTCCCTCCTTGCCCCCGCCTATCCTTGTCTGCCGTAGGGGCGGGTCTCAGACCCGCCCGCCGCTCCGGACGCGCACACTTTGGAATCGTCCGCGCACCAGACTGTGGGAGAATATCCGCACCATGGCCATCAAAATCACGCACGACGCCGGCGCGCCAACCGTTTCCATCGAATTCATGATCACGCGCCCGCTACCAGACTACGATCTCGAAGAAGTCGAAGCCCCCATCCC
>DATFZR010000430.1:0-2564 GCA_035314265.1 Candidatus Acidiferrales bacterium | reverse complement strand
GATGGGCTCGCCGATTCCCACGTGGTCGAGGTGCGCGGAGAGGACTACGTATTCGCCCTTGAGTTTCGGATCGGTTCCGGGCAGAACGCCGACGAGGTTGGCGGACTCCACCGGCCTCTCAGAGATTTTTGCGCGGGCCTTGATAGAAACGGCGAGAGGGAAGTGCGGCACAGGTTTGCGGTCTTTGCCCAGTTCGGCCAGTTCGCTGAAGGTGTGCCCTGAACCGGCAAACAGCTTTTCCGCCTGGGCGGGGTTGAAGGTGACGGCGAGCTGTTCGCCCTCCGTGTCCCGGAATTCCGCGCCGACCAGCTCCATGGCAGGATGCGCGCGGTTGAGCGACATGCGGCTCCAGGGAATGTCCATGGAGTTGGGATTGGGGATGGCAATGATGCCGACGACTCCCGCGCGGCGGAAAGCCTTCCAACGCTCGCCGGCGGACTGGTAGTGGGAGGCGAGGGCGGAGGGAATCTCCGCGGGCGAGCCGGCGAGCAGCACGGCGACCTTGCCCTTCAGGTCGAGCCCGGCAAGGTCGTCGTAGTTGTTTTCCGGCACCGCGAGCCCGTAGCCGACGAATACGAGAGGAGCATCCACAGAAGGCGCCAGGTGAACGCGCGTGGAGAAATAGGCATCGTCGCCGAGAACGAGAGGTTGGTCCTTGCCGTTGCGCACCAGAGTGAGACTGGAATCTCTTTCGACGATGTTGCGTACCAGGAATTTCACGGGCTGGTAGAAGCCCTCGGTTCCCGCGGACTGCAGGCCGGCTTTTTCAAACTGCTTTACGGCGTAGGCTTGCGCGCGCTTCAGGCCGTCGCTGCCGGTGTCGCGTCCTTCCATATTGTCGTCTGCGATCACCTTGACGTGCGCCCACCAGGATTTTCCGTCGAAGAGAATCTGGGCTGCCTGGGGAGCAGCCAGAGACGCGATGGCGGCGAAAACGGCTGCGGCAGCGAGAGCCCTTACTTTCATTGCGAAGCCTCCAAGGACCGTATGAGGCACGAAGGATAGCAAAGCGCCCGTGGGTGGCGCCAGCGCGGGCCGGGCGGTGCGATGGAGCACTGTTTCTGGGGCAGGCCCTTCCCCCGAGAGGGGAAGCACCTTAGGATAGCTGCCCAATGCGTCTGCCCTGGGTGATTGCACACCGCGGCGCCTCCGCCGCCGCGCCCGAGAACACGATGGCCGCCTTCCGCCGCGCGGTGGCGATGGGCGTGGATTGCGTTGAGACGGATCTGCACCTTTCCCGCGACGGCCGGCTAGTGATCGTTCACGACTCGACGCTGACGCGCACAACCACCGGCGACGGCCTGGTGAAGAACTTCACGTTTGCGGAATTGCGCGAGCTGGACGCGGGGCGCTGGTTTGGTGAGGATTTCGCGGGCGAGCGGCTGCCGGCGATTGAAGAGTTGCTGGATCTGGCGGGGCAGACGGACCTGAGTCTCTACCTGGAAATCAAAGGCGGCGCGGGCTATGGCGTGGAGCGCGCGGTGATCAGCGCGCTGCGCGGGCGGAAAGAAGCGAAGGCGGCCGTGGTGCTGTGCTTCGACGGCTCGGTGCTGGACCGCGTGCATCAACTGGACCGCCTGCTGATGACGGGGCTGCTGTTCGATTCCGGCGGGGAAGACATGGTGCGCGAGGCGGTGCGCGTGGGCGCGCGGCAGATTGCGCCGCGGGGCGATTGCGCGACTCCGGAGCTGATTGAGGACGCGCACCGGCGCGGATTGAAAGTGGTGACCTGGACGATCAACGAGCCGGGACAAATGCGCGCGCTGGCGAATGCGGGTGTGGACGGGATTATGACGAATCATCCGGATCGCCTGCTTGCCGTGCGCGATACGTTGCCCCCGAAGTAGCCGCGGCTCGCCACACCGCGGCGAGCTGGGCGAGCGACAACTCCTCGGCACGCGCTCGGGGCGAGGCTCCGGCGGCTTCCATCCAGGCCAGCGCCTCGGCGCGCGAGGCCAGCGTCTGCAGGTTGTTCAGCAGCATTTTGCGCTTCTGCGCGAAGCAGGCCTGCGTAAACCCCAAGAACTCGTGTGCATCCTCGACGCCGAGCTGCGCGCCGGCTCCGGGCGGGCGCAGGTGCACCAGGGCCGAGGTGACCCGCGGCGGCGGGCGAAAGGCGCCGGGAGGTATGCGCAGGGCGATCTCCGGCTGGGTGTAGAACTGCGTGGCCACGGAGAGGTAGCCGAAGTCGCGCGTGCCGGGCCGCGCGACGAGGCGCTCCGCGACTTCATACTGGATGATCACGTGGATTCCGTCGAGCCGCGCCGCAAGCGGAAAGAGCCGGTGGAGAATCGGCGAGGTGATGTAGTAGGGCAGGCTGCCGTAGACGGACACACGTCCGCCCGGCTCGTTTTGTTCCGCCCGGGGGAAGAGCGGCACGAGGTCCACGTTCAGGATATCGCCCTGGACGATCGAAAGGTTGGGCGCCTCGGTGGCCAGGCGCCGCAGGTGATGGACGAGCGGCGGGTCCATTTCAATGGCGATCACGCGGCGAGCGCGGCGGACCAGTTCGGCGGTCATCTCGCCACGCCCCGCGCCGATTTCGATCCACAATTCGTCAGGAG
>DATFZR010000429.1:0-6334 GCA_035314265.1 Candidatus Acidiferrales bacterium | reverse complement strand
GTGCAGTACTCGCCAGACGCAGGCGCCGCCGGAACGCGCGGCCAAAGCCGCGGACGTGGGCGCGGCACGCATCATGGCGGCGGACCGTGAACCCGGAAACTGGATGACCACCGGGCGCACATACGGGGAGCAGCGCTTCAGCCCGCTGAAAGACATCAACGATAAGAATGCGGCGCAACTGGGCCTGGCGTGGTCGTACGACCTGGATACGCGGCGCGGCCAGGAAGCCACGCCACTGGTGATAGACGGCGTGATGTACTTCACGACGGCGTGGAGCAAGGTGGTGGCGCTCGACGCGGCCACGGGCGCGCGCCTGTGGACTTTCGATCCGAAGGTGAATCCCGCGTGGGCTGTGAATGCCTGCTGCGACGTGGTGAATCGCGGGCTGGCGGCGTGGAATGGGAAGGTGTACTTGGGAACGCTCGACGGGCGGCTGGTGGCGCTGGACGCGGCCACCGGAAAAGTGGTGTGGGAGAAGCTGACCATCGATCCAAAATTCCGCTACACGATCACGGGCGCGCCGCGCGTGGTGAAAGGCAAAGTGCTGATCGGCAACGGCGGCGCGGAGGTGAGCGTGCGCGGGTACCTTTCCGCCTACGACGCGGAAACGGGCAACCTGGCCTGGCGGTTCTATACGATTCCGGGCGATCCCTCAAAACCGTTTGAGGATCCCATCCTGAAGAAAGCGGCGAAAACGTGGACGGGAGAGTGGTGGAAACTGGGCGGCGGCGGAACGGTGTGGGACTCGATGGCCTACGATCCCGAGCTCGACTTGCTTTACGTGGGCGTGGGCAACGGCGGCCCGTGGGATGAACGGATCCGCAGCCCGAAGGGCGGCGACAACTTGTTTCTGGGCAGCATTGTGGCGCTGAAGCCGGAGACCGGGGAATACGTGTGGCACTACCAGGAAACGCCGGGAGACATGTGGGACTACACGTCCACGCAACACATCATCGTGGCGGACCTGACCATAGACGGGCAGGTGCGCAAGGTGCTGCTGCATGCTCCGAAGAATGGATTTTTCTACGTGATTGACCGCACGAACGGCGCGCTCGTCTCCGCGAAGCCCTACACGTATGAGAATTGGGCGAGCGGCGTGGACCTGAAGACCGGGCGGCCCGTGGAGACGCCGGTGGCGCGCTACCGCGGATCGAATCCCGCTCCGGTGGTGCCCGGGCCGCTGGGCGCGCACAGCTGGCAGCCCATGTCGTACAGCCCGCAGACGGGCCTTGTGTATTTCTCGGTGCACGACCTGGGCTTCAAATACCAGGATCCCAAGGATTTTCACGTGAGTTCGCTGGCAATGAATTTTGGGGTGGACGTGGTGGCCGCCGGGATGCCGCAGGACGCGCAGATCAAGAAGGCAATTCTGAGCACAGTGAAAGGGCGGCTGACGGCGTGGGACCCCATCGCGCAGAAACAGGTGTGGCAGGCGCCGCGAGTTTCCGCGTGGAACGGCGGGACGCTGGCGACGGCGGGAAAACTGGTGTTTGAAGGGACGGGCGACGGCTATCTGGAGGCGTATCGCGCGGACACGGGGGAGAAGGTGTGGTCGTATTTCGTGCAGACGGGCGTGGTGGCCGCGCCGGTGACGTACACGGTGAAGGGGGAGCAGTACGTTGCGATTCTGGCGGGTTGGGGCGGCGTTTTCGCGCTGGCTCCGGGCGAAGTGGCGCTGCGGAAGAATAATCTGCCGAATATCGGGCGGATGCTGGCGTTCAAGATTGGCGGGAACGGCGCGCTGCCGCCTCCGCCGGAAGTGGTGACGCCGGTGCTGGACCCGCCGGCGTCTACTGCCAGCGCTGCGACGGTGGCGAAGGGGCAGGGGCTCTACCAGACATATTGCGGGGCGTGCCATGGCGACGTGGCGGTGAGCGGCGGGATATTGCCGGACTTGCGGTATTCGGGGACGCTGGGGAATGACCAGTGGTTCAACATTGTGCTGGGCGGGGCGCTGGAGGGGAATGGGATGGTGAACTTCAGCAAAGAAGTGACGCGGGAGGATGCGGTGGCGATACGGGAGTATGTGATTTTTCGGGCGAATGAGAGTGTGAGGCAGGCGAAGGCGGGAAAGTAAGTGACGCCGAACGGCCTGGCGTCCTGCTCCAACCCGGTTTTCTTTGTGATCGAAGGGCCGAAGGTCCGACTCTCTCCTGCGTCGGGACAAGTAGAAGCCGGCGCTACGTTAGGACTGTTTGCTTCTTCAGTACGGATTTTACTGCGGCTATGATTTTTTCTTCGTTGGGCAGGACGTAGCTTTCCAGGGGCTCGCTGTAGGGGACGGAGGTGTCCATGGCCGTCACCATCTTTACGGGGGCTTTGAGGTATTGGAAGCCGTGCTCGGCTACCTCGCCGGCGATTACTGCGGCGGCTGAGGATTGGCGGGGGGCCTGATCGACCAGGACCAGGTGGCCGGTTTTTTTGACCGAGGCTACGATGGTGTCTACGTCCAGCGGGGCCAGGGTGCGCGGGTCTACGACTTCGGCGCTGATGCCTTCTTTGCCTAGTTGTTCGGCGGCGGCCAGGGATTTCTTGACCATCCAGGCGGTGGCTACGATGGTTACGTCGGTGCCGGGGCGCTTTACGTCTGCGACTCCGAAGGGAATGATGAAGTCGCCTTCGGGGACTTCGCCTTTGTCGAGCATGAGCATGTAGTGGTGCAGGTAGACGACGGGATTATCGTCGCGGATGGCGGCGGTCATCAGGCCTTTGGCGTCTGCGGGAGTGGAGGGCAGAGCGAGGCGCAGGCCGGGGATTCCCATCATGGTGCTGTAGATGCAATTGGAATGCTGCCCGGCCCAGCCGGCGGCAAAACCGAATCCGGCCTTCAGCACGAGAGGGACTTTTACCTGGCCGCCGGACATGTAGCGCATGCGCGGGGCTTCGTTGATTACCTGGTCGAAGGCGACGAGCATGAACTCGCTCATATAGAGCTCGACGATGGGGCGGAGGCCGGTGATAGCGGCGCCGACGGCGGCGCCGATTTCCGCGGTCTCGGAAATGGGAGTGATGCGCACGCGGTTCTTGCCGAAACGTTTGAGGAAGGGGTCGCGCTCCGTCATGGCCATGTTCTGGCCGTAGAAGACGACGTCGGAATCGCGGTGCATTTCATCCATGATGGCGGCGGCCATCGCTTCGGCGAACATCATTTCACGAGCCATGATGAACCTCCCTGAAACACAAACGCGAAACTCGAAATCCGAAAATCGAAATTCGCGAACTCTTACGCGTAGACGTATTTGACGGCGTCTTCGGGCGATGGGAAGGGGCTGGCCAGGGCGAACTGGACGGCGTCTTCCATTTCGGCGCGGGCGGCGTCTTCGATGTGTTTGGCGGCGGACTCTGTAAGCGTGGAATCGGCCAGGAGCTTTGCGCGGAACTTTGCGATAGGGTCTTTGGCCTTCCACTCGGCGAGTTCGGTCTTGTTGTTGTAGACCTCGACGGATTCGTGCTCGGGAAACTGAGTGGGGACGGGCGGCACGGTGATGGCATTGCCGTGAGCGCTGAAACGGTAGAACCTCGCTTCGACCAGGCTGGGGCCTTTTCCGGCGCGGGCGCGCTCCGCGGCGGTGGATACGGCTTCCCGAACGGCGAGGACGTCTGTGCCGTCTACGGTGACGCCGGGAATGCTGAAGGCCTGTGCTTTTTTCGAGAGCGGGTCGCCGGCCATTTCGTTGGCGTCCTCCAGGCTGACGCGCGTGTAGGCTTGGTACTGGTTGTTCTCGAGGACGTACACGACGGGGAGCTTCCAGATGGCGGCGAGGTTGAGCGATTCGAAGAAGGCGCCCTGCTTTGTGGAGCCGTCGCCGAAGAAGCAGTAGACCACCTGGCCGGTGTTCTTGACCTGCGCGGTGAGACCGGCTCCGGTGGCGTGCGCGATGCTCTGCGCGATGATGCCGGAGGTGCCGGGGAAATGGCGCGCGGGGTCGGCAAGGTGCATGGAACCACCGAAGCCTTTGCAGACGCCGTCGCGGCGCGTGTAAATCTCCGCCATGAGGCCGCGTGCGGGAGTGCCGAGGACGATGGGATAGCCGTGGCAGCGGTAACTGGGCATGACGAGATCGGTTTCGTTGCGTGTGGAGAGGGCGCCGACGATGGCGCCTTCCGCGCCGTCGGCGAGGTGGGCGTGGCCGCGGATGACGCCGGGATGATCGGCGAAGGTGCGCTTGACGCGCTCTTCGAATTCGCGGATGCGGAACATTTGGGTGTAGATCCAGATTTGACGGTCTTTGGCGAGGACATTTGCGCTGGCGGACATGATTTCCTCCTGCTGCTACTCGATCTCGCAGAGGGCGTCGCCGACGGGAACCTCTGCCTTTTCTTGCGCGAGGATTTTCAGGAGCTTTCCGGAGACCGGGGAGTCGAGCTCGTAGCTTACCTTTTCGGTTTCCAACTCGACTACCGGGTCGCCCTGGCGGATTTCTTCGCCTGGATGCTTGAGCCAGCGGACCACGCTGACCTTTGATGTATTCATTCCGCCCGTCTTGGGCACTCTGAGAATGGTGGCGATGGCGAAGCCTCTGGTTGTTTTTCTTGGCGCCGGCGGATACGCGGGCGGCGCGTTTACTCTACGCAGTTCAGTCAGGGTGTCAACACGGCTGCGGGGTGGGCGAAAATCGCACGGGCATCGATCGGGCGCCTGCGCTGGCTCCGTTAATCGAACACCACGGTCTTGCGGCCGTAGGGCAGGACGCGGTGCTCGAGGTGCAGGCGGACGGCGCGGGCCAGAACGATGCGTTCCAGATCGCGTCCTTTGCGGAGGAGATCCTCGACCGTGTCGCGATGGCTTACGCGGACGACGTCCTGCTCGATGATGGGGCCGTCGTCGAGCGTGTCGGTGACGTAATGGCTGGTGGCGCCGATGAGCTTGACACCCCTTTCGTAGGCGCGGTGGTAGGGGCGCGCGCCGACGAACGCGGGGAGGAAGGAATCGTGAATGTTGATCATGCGGTTGGGATAGCGGGAGACGAAATCCGCGGTGAACACCTGGAGGTATCGCGCCAGCACGATCAGATCGATCGAGTGCTCGGCGAGCAGGGCCAGTTCCTTCGCCTCCTGCGCCTGCTTGGTTTCCGGCGTGATGGGAAATACGCGGTAGGGGACGCCGAACTGGCGGGCGAGCGGCTCGAGGTTGGGATGATTGCTGATCACCAGGGCCACTTCGCCGCGGAGCTCGCCCGCAGCGCCGCGCAGGAGCAGGTCGTACAGGCAATGGTCGTATTTGGAAACGAAGATGGCGATGCGCTGGCGCTCGTCGGAAAAATGCAGGCCCCAGTGCATACCGAGCGATTCGGCGAGGGGCGCGAACCGCACAGCGATTTCCGCGCGAGGAATACGGAAGCTGGCGAGATCCCACTCGATGCGATTGAGAAACAGGCCGGACTCCGCGTCAATGTGATGATCGGAGTGGAGGATGTTGCCGTTGTGCTCGTAAATGAAGCCGGCGATCTGGGCGACGAGACCACGGCGGTCGGGGCCGCTGACGAAGAGGCTGGCGGTGGCGGCGCTCATCGGGTGACCTGCTGGGAAGCGGCGGCGCGATCCGCGTCTGCCGGGGAGGCTGCTGCGAGGCCGCCGGCCGCTGGCGCGGCGTTGATGGTTACCAGGGGATGCTCGTTGCCGGGGCGATTGTCGCGGCCCAGAAAATAATTAATCCAGGAACTGGTGCCGGTGAGCGCGCGGTCGGGCGGGGGAATGTAGGTGCGCAGATCGTCGAGGTGCGCGGCGGCGGCAGCGTGCTCGTAGACGGCCACCCAGATGCAGGGCTTGTCCACGACTTCGCAGCGGCCGTTCGACGTGCCGCCACACGGGCCGTTGCGCAAATGCTTCGGACAGGTTTGCGGGCAGACGTACTCCATGTGGCCGAGAACGCAGTTGCCGCAGGCTTCGCAGCCGAAGAGGGGGCGCTTGATGGCGAATTCCAGACGCTCGATCGCGTGCGCATCCAGGGGATGCCGGTCAATCGAACGGAACACGCGGGTGAGCAGGCGGCGCAGGGGCGTGTCGCGAGTGACGGGAAGAGCTTTGCCGAGCGCATCCATGAACGTAGGAATCGCGCCGCGCTTCTTTGGTGTGACGGCTGCGGCGGACGCGGAGGGCTGCAGGTAGAATCCGTTCCTGGGCGCGTAGGCGAACTCTTCGGCGAATTCTTTCCAGCGAGAGGCCAGAGCCTCCGACCGCTTGATGATCCAGCGAATATGATCTGCCTGGTGGTCTCCGCCGATGTAGGTGCCGGCATAGCCGAGCCCGCGAAGAACGGCGACCATTTGGGCCGCGCGTTCCAGGCGGGCCGCGAGTCCCTTGTCGGCAGCCTTCGATTCTTCGCGGATTTTCA
>DATFZR010000428.1:0-2582 GCA_035314265.1 Candidatus Acidiferrales bacterium | reverse complement strand
CGGGGAGACGGCGGAGACGGGCACGGAGCCCGATTCCGCGCCGCAGTAGCCGTTGAAGACTTCCTGCTTGTCGCCGGTGGCCACGATTTTTGTGAGCAGCACGAGCGGCGTGCCGATCACGTCTGCGCCGCGCACCAGCAGGTCCGGCCGTCCGTCCGCGTAGACCTGATACACGACGAGCGGCGTGACCTGCAGCACCTGCGGCTGGCCGCGGCCGGTGAAGGTGAAGCCGCCGGCGATATCATCAATCAACAGGCCGAACGGCTTGCCCTGCTTCTTGATCTCTTCAATCAGCATCTTGCGCAGCTCGGCATCGCTCACGCGCTTGCTGCTTTCCACTACCAGGTTGCCCTGGCGGGATACGGGCACCAAGCCCGTCTGCGCGCGGCCGTGCCCGTTCGAATTCGGGAAGCCCACCAGGGGCGACCGCGACATCTCAAAATTCCTCAGGATCCCTTTGTCCACCAGCACCACATGCTGGGAGGGCACGCCTTCGTCGTCGTAGGGATAGAAGCCGAGCAATTCTTCCTTGCCGACGCGCGCCTGCGTGGGATCGTCGTAGATCGAAAGGAAGCTGGGGAGAATCTGTTCGCCGACTTTGCTGGCGAAGGTCTGCCCTTCTCTTACATCTTTCTGGCGGTGGCCTTCATCGCGATGGCCGAACACTTCGTGGAAAAAGACGGCGGCGGCGCGGCCGGTAAGCAGCGTGGGCACGGCGTTGGGTTCGACGAGCGGCGCCTTGACCAGCGCTTCCATTTCTTTGACGAGCTGGGCGGACTGGGCGAGCACCATCTTGTCGTCCGGCTGCTCGGAGGCGTCGACCCAGTCGAAGTTTGCGTAGCGATTGATGTCCATGCCGTCGGAGGCTTTGCCCTGGATGAAGAGCTCCAGCCGGTAGCGCACCTGGCCGAATTGCAGGCGCGTGCCCTCGCTGGTGACCATGTATTCGTTGGTGGCCAGGGCGCTGAAGCTGACGATGGAATTGAGCACCGCGGCGGAGGAACGGAAGGAATTCGTGTAGAGGCGGACTTTCTCTTCCCACGGGCGGCGGTCCACCTGAAAACTGGCGTGCGGGCCGTAGTAGACGTGCGGCGGCTCCTTGGAGAAGTCGGGCGCCTGCGACTCGATGCTTTCGACTTTTACGTCCTTACCCGTCTCGATGCGCAGCAGGGCTTCTGAAGCGCCGCGGTACTGGCGGTCGGTTTCCTGCCAGAGCAGGCGGCGAAGCACGGCGGGATCATCGTCAATGGGCGCGGAGGCGCCGTAGCTGGCCTGAAAGCCGGGGTCTGTGCCGCCGACCCGGCGGGTATTGTCCAGCTCGTAGCTGCCCACGCGGACGGAGGTCTGCAGCCAGCGCGTGTGGACTTCTTCGCTGGAAAGCAGGGCGCCGTTCGAGCCCTGGACTTCCGCGCGCTGCTGCTCGGTGAGGCGGTAGCCGATGAAGTAGGGCGGCGGATCGGCCTTGGCGAAGCCGGTGACGGAGCGGTTGAGCTCCTTCTCCATGGCGTCCACGAGGACGGATTTCTGGCCGGCCGGCTGCTTGACTGCCGCCTTGGTGGTTTGCGACGGCGTGGCCGGTGAGTCAGCCAGGCACGGAACCGCCGCGGCTAGCACCAGCAGGAAGAGACGGAAGGGATGAGTACGCACGGTAGATGGTGTCATTTGGGTTTCGGTATCTCTAGTCTATGCCAGCGAAGGATGAAAAGACAAAAGCGAGCGGGGCACTTCTTCCGCAAAGAGATTTGATGCGGACAGCGGGGGCGCAGTCGCTCGATTCCCTTCCCTGCGTTCTGGCTTTAGCCTTGTTCATAAGGGTCGGACATCGTGATGCGATGGGCGAAAAGATGGGAGTGGGGTGCGTATGTAGGGCCGGGGGCTGTACGGTTGTGGGCACCCCTGTACCCCCACCCACCCCCGGAGTGCGTAACCTGCTGAAAATACGCAGGTTGCAAATTGGGAGTGTGTAAACGACTGAAAACACAGTAACTTCCGGTGAGGGGTTTGCGCATTGGTGTTCCGCCGGGGAGGCCCCCACCCCCCATTCGCGTATCTGCACAAGCTAAAGGAGTTAGGCGCGATTTGGGAGCAAGGCGTTGAAACTGGGGGACTTTAAGTGGGTGTGGAATGTGCAGATGCGAGGTGATTTTGTATGTGCAGAAACTGCGGGACTTGCGGGCGCGAGCGGAGGCACGACCGTGGATCTGCACATTCGAAAGGAGTTGGGTATGGGCGGCGGCTCCCTGAGTGGCCCGGCGAAGTGGATCAATAGTCATCGCGCGGTTAGTATACACTATGGTAACACGAAGTCAAGAGAAATCTGAAAGGTAGGATAAGAAAGGCCCACCGTTCCCGGAAACGCGGGAACGATGGGGTGCCCGGCAGACATTCAGAAAACGTCCCGTCTGTCCCCAGGCCCCCCCCACAATGGAATGGGACCGTGGGGATAAATGTCGCGATAGAATGGGATGATACGATCGTCTACATTGTCCGTGACAAGTCAATACCGGCAGCTCCGCCGGGGGGGGATGAAAATGCCCCACTGGATGCTCATCACCCTCTTCACTGCGGGCACAAGCTTGGGT
>DATFZR010000427.1:0-29230 GCA_035314265.1 Candidatus Acidiferrales bacterium | reverse complement strand
GTTGATCAGCCAGGCGCCGGGCTTCATTTTCGCGAGCGTGGCGGCGTTGATGATTTTTTCCGTGCCGGGGGCGAGGGCGGCGTGGAGGGAAACGCAGTCGGCACGAGACAACAGGTCGTCGAGCGCGACCATTTCCACGTTCTCCTCGCGGGCCACCTCCGGGCTCACGTAGGGATCGAAAGCCAGGACGTGCATTTCAAAGCTGTGGGCGCGGTGCGCGACGTTGAACCCGACGCGGCCCAGACCAATTAGACCGAGCGTCTTGCCACGCAGCTCGCTTCCCATCGTACCGCCTTTTTCCCAGCGTCCGGCGTGGATGGAAGCGTCGAGGCGCGGCACGAGGCGCGCGAGGGAGAGCATCAGGGCGAAGGCGTGCTCGGCAACGCTGACGGCGTTGGAGCCCGGCGTGTTCATTACGAGGATGCCGCGGCGGGTGCAGGCGTCCACGTCAATGTTGTCCACACCGGCGCCGGCACGGCCGACTACGCGGAGCCGCGGCGCGGCGGCAAGGAGTTCCGCGGTGACTTTTGTGGCGCTGCGGACTACGAGCGCGTCGGCATCAGCTAGGGCGGCCGGCAGATCGGCCGCGGAGGGGGTGAGCACCTGCCAGCCGGAACGGCCCAGGAGTTCGAGGCCCCGGGGGGAGATTTTGTCTGCGACTACGATGCGCATAGGTTTGAAACTATAACTGAAAAGCGGACCGGCGCGGGACCCCGGCGCTACGAAGGTTGACGAAAAGATGCTAGAGTTTTCCGCTGACTATGAAACTCATCGACAAAATACAAGCGGACATGATTGCGGCGATGAAAGGCCGGGAGGAGTTCCGGTTGGGCGTGCTGCGCATGGTGAAAAGCGCGCTGAAGAACAAGGAAGTGGAGAAAATCCGGGCGCTCGAGCCAGCCGAAGAGTTCGGGATACTGCAAACGCTGGTGAAGCAGCGGCACGAGGCGGCGGAGCAGTTTACGAAGGGCGGGCGGGCGGAGCTGGCAGACAAGGAAATGCGCGAGATTCCCATCATCGAAGGCTACCTGCCCAGTGGCGCCAGCGCGGAAGAAATGGATGCCGCGGTGGAGGCGGCGATCGCGGAGACCGGCGCGAACTCGCCGAAGCAGATGGGCGGGGTGGTAAAGGCGGCGCGGGCGAAGCTGGAAGGGAAGACGATTGATGGGAAAGCGCTTTCCGACCGCGTGCGCGCGCGGCTGGGGGGCTAAGCTCAGTCTTGGTGTTGGCAGGGAGACAGGCAAGAATGCCTGTCCCACTGTATGCTCCTGCCGTGGCGCTTCCCGCTTCCATTCCTGTTCGCTACTCCGATGAGGATGCTGGATTTGTGAGCGTGCGTCCCATGCTGCGGATGACGCTGCGGCCGGAGCAACTGCTCGAGCTGATTTTGGGAGTGACCGGAAAAAACAGCGAGCGGTTGGAGCAGATTCTGCGCGCCGGGAGTGTGGCTGCCGGTGGGTTCCGGTACTGGTGGGAGGTGGTGGACGTGGGGGCGGGTGAACTTGCTCCACTGCTGGCTGCGTTTCCTGACGCGGATGCTTCGCGGCCGTTTGACGCGGCGCGGTGCACGGTGGTGGTGGCAGAAGGCAGCGTGGGCACGAGCGTGCTTGCGGAATTCGCCGTACAGGCTGCTTCGAGGCGGCGTGCGCTGCGCCGCGGGAGTTTTTGGGATGCGCTGCTGGCTGCGGCGCGGGCGCAGATGCCGTTCTATCGCGGCTATTCTTACGGGCGGCGCGGGGACCTTTACGTAGCGGAGTTGGATGGGAAGCAGGGCGCGGCGCTGGAACGCGAGGCGCAGCAGCTTGGCGTGGGGGACGTGCGGCTGCAGGCTGCCGCGTTCGCGCGTGCGGTTCGATTGGTCTACGTGTGCCCACGGTGAGCCGGCACTGCGATCACTGACTGCGAGGGTTTGGCCCCCGTCTTCGCTTGCGCCCTCAGGACGTGGATGCTACCTTGCGGGCCGCTGTTCAGAACGGGGAGGGCGCGGTCCCGCGGTTGGGGCCGAGGGGACGGCGGGAGGGCGCAGCCCTTCCTGCGTCAGGGTAAACAAGCAGCGCCCCCTACGAAAGCGGGCAAATGGAGGGCGCGGTCCCGTGGTTGGGGCCGAGGCAACGGCGGGAGGGCGCAGCAAGCAGCGCCCCTACGTGGCGAGGATGGGGGTGACGGGTGGCATCGAAATCCTGGAGTCCGACGGCGACGGGCAGCGACTTCCGGCCGTATGTGGGTCCGGAGCAATCACTGGCAGAATTCACGCTGAAGACGATCGTTTTTGGAATGCTGTTTGGCGTGCTGTTTGGCGCGGTGACGGTGTACGTGGGGTTGCGCGCCGGGCTGACCGTTTCCGCTTCGATTCCCATCGCGGTGCTGTCCATCACGGTGCTGCGCGCGTTCGGCAAGTCCACCATTCTTGAAAACAACATGGTGCAGACGATCGGGTCTGCGGGCGAGTCGGTGGCTTCGGGTGTGATTTTCACCTTGCCGGCGCTGATCTTTATGGGATTTCCGCTCGAGTATTCGCGCGTGTTCGTGCTGGCGCTGCTGGGCGGATGGCTGGGCGTGCTGTTCATGATCCCGCTGCGGCGGCAACTGATCGTGAAGGAGCACGGCAACCTGACGTTTCCGGAAGGCACGGCGTGCGCGGACGTGCTTGTGGCCGGTGACAGAGGCGGCTCGTTTGCCGGGCGCGTGTTCTGGGGATTGGGCATCGGCGGCGTCTATACGCTGCTGATGAATTCGCTGGGCTTGTGGCGGGGCCGTCCGGAGTACCGGCCAGGGTGGCTGCCGGGCTCGTCGCTGCGCGCGGACATCACGTCGGAATATCTGGGCGTGGGGTACGTAATCGGGCCAAAGGTGGCGGGCACGCTGCTTGCCGGCGGCATTTTCTCGTGGTTCGTGGTGATGCCGGCGATCCAATTCTTTGGCTCGCTCTCTCCGGGGGCCGCGCTGTACCCGAGCACGATTCCGATTCCGAAGATGACGCCCGATCAGCTGTGGTCCATTTACATCAAGCCGATGGGCGCGGGCGCGGTGGCCGCGGCGGGATTGTTCACGCTGATTCGCACGATTCCCACGATTGTGGGCGCCCTGCGCTCCGGGCTGAAGGATCTGGGCGCGGGCAGCGCGGCGAGCGCGGGCAGCGAGCGCACGGAGCGCGACCTGCCGATGAGCACCGTGGTGATCGGTTCCGGCGTGCTGCTGCTAATGATGTGGGCGTTGCTCACGTTCAAGCCCGTGCCCGGGGCGCAGACGGGCATGTTCTCGAACCTGGTGGCGGCGATTTTCGTGGTGGTGTTCGGTTTCATGTTCGTGACGGTCTCTTCGCGGATCTGCGGGCTGATCGGAACGACGGCGAATCCGGTGAGCGGCATGACCATTGCGACGTTGATGGCCACGTCGGCAATGTTCCTGGTGCTGGGTTGGACGGGGCCTGCCTACTCCGCGCTGGCGCTGACCATCGGCGGGGTGGTGTGCATCGCATCGGCGAACGCCGGCGCGACTTCGCAGGACTTGAAGACCGGATTTCTGGTGGGGGCGACGCCCGTGCGGCAGCAGATCGGGCTGGTGCTGGGTGTGATGGCCTCGGCTGTGGTGATCGGCTTCACGCTCATCCTGATGAATACCGCGCTAGCGCAGTTCACGGCCGCGCAAATCCCGCTGGACATCGCGAACCTTCCGTCCGGCGTGCAGATCGAACAGCAAAGCTACGAGCACAGCGGGAAAACATACGTATTGGTGAACGCGATCGGCTCGCGCGAGGTGCCCGACGGGAAATTCCTGTACGACGCGGGAACGAAGCAGATCGAAATCCAGTGGATCCAGGGCATCGGCAGCGATAAAGCGGCGGCGCCGCAGGCGCGGCTGATGGCCACGGTGATCAGCGGGATATTGAACCAGCGGCTGCCCTGGCGGCTGGTGCTGCTGGGCGTGTTTCTGGTGGTGGCTATCGAGCTGTTGGGCGTGCGGTCGCTGGCGTTCGCGGTGGGGTCGTATCTATCGATCGCCACAACGCTGGCCATTTTTGCAGGCGGGGCGGTTCGCTGGATTGCAGAACGCGGAACGGAACCGAAAAGCGACGCGGAAAGCGAAGTGGGTCCCGGGGCGCTCTACGCCACCGGGCTGATCGCCGCGGGCGGCGTTTTCGGCCTGCTGGCGATGGTGCTGAGGATTCTTGGCGATCCCACCTTTAAGTATCACTTCCTGCCGGAGAACTTCCTGGGACGGGTGGGCGCGGGGCTTGGCGGGGCGACTGCGGGTTCCTCGTTTGGCGATGTGACGCAGAGCAGTTGGATTGCCGTGGTGATGTTTCTCGGGCTGGCGGGTTCGCTGTACTACTCCGCGCGGACTAAACTGAAGTAAGACCGAAAAGCGAAAACGAAGAACGAAAAACGAAAAACGGACGAGGCCGGCCCCGCACGCTCTTCCCGGATCGATTCTTGTGTTTTGAATTTCGAGTTTCGCTTTTCTGCCTTCCCCCGGCTAGACTGGTTGGCAATGAGAAGTTTTGCACGAACCCCGTACCGGTTTGACTGGCGGCGCGAATTCACGCCGGCGGTTCGCATGCTCGTGGTTGCGAATTGCGCCGTGTACGTTTTCCAGAAACTCCTGAATCTGGGGCTGGGAGACGAGGCGGAACGCAAGCTGATCGAATGGTTCGGCCTGATGCCATACGCCGTGGTGCATGGATTGCGCATATGGCAGGTGGTGACCTACCTGTTTCTTCACGGGGGCGTGCTGCACCTGGTATTCAACATGTTTGCGCTGTGGATGTTTGGGCGGGACCTGGAGAGCGTGTGGGGGCTGAAGCGCTTCCTGCAGTTTTATTTTCTGACGGGTATCGGGGCGGGCCTGTGCGTGTTGCTGGTAAACGTGGCGCCCGAACTATGGGGCCACCCGCCGGGGATGGGGGTGACCATCGGGGCTTCCGGAGCGATTTACGGGATCCTGATGGCCAACGCGCTGCTGTTCCCCGAGCGGCCGGTTTGGCTGTTTCCCCTTCCGATCCAGATTTCGATGCGCATGTTCGTGCTGTTGTTTGGGGCCATCGAGTTTTTCACTTCACTCGAGGGCGCGTCGAACGGGATCAGCCATATCGCGCACCTGGGCGGATTGCTGGTGGGCTACCTCTACATCCGCCGCGGGTCCCACTTCTTTACCATGCGTAACTTCCTTACGGACTGGCGGCAGCGGCGCTTGCGGCGGAAGTTTGAGGTGTATATGAAGGAGCGCCGCGACGATCCGCCGTCTGACCCGAACCGGTGGGTGCAGTAGAAGCGAAGAAGCGAAAATCGAAAAATGGAAATCGGCTGGAACGCGCGGATGGATATTCTTTACCGCCGGTTCTCGATTGTCGCTTCCTAGACCGTGTGCAACTTCATGAAGTTTGTGGTGCCCTTTACGCCGAAGGGAGTTCCGGCCACGATGCCCACCACGTCGCCGCGAGCCACGAGCCGCTCTTCCAGCAGGCGCGTTCCGGCTATATCCGAGAGATCGTCAATGATCTTCACGCCGCCAATGGTGCGCGGCAGAACTCCCCAGAGCATGCTCATGCGGCGGCGCGTCTCCTGGTTGGGAGAGAAGGCGATGATGGGGCACGGGGGGCGGTATTTGGAGATCAGGAGCGCGGTGGAGCCGCTTTCAGTGAACACGGCGATGGCTTTCATGCGGAACGCCGCGGCAGCCTTGCAGATGGCTTCGCAGATGGTTTCGCTGACGGAGATCTCGCCGTGTAGCGGGCGAACAACTTCGGTGATGTGGGCTTCGGCTTCGCGCACGATGCGGTCCATCATGCGAACGCTTTCGAGGGGATAGAGGCCGGAAGCGGTCTCGGCGGAAAGCATGACGGCGTCTGTGCCGTCGAAGACTGCGTTGGCCACGTCGGAAGCTTCGGTGCGCGTAGGCCGGGGATGCTCGGTCATGGATTCGAGCATCTGCGTGGCGGTGATGACGGGCACGCGGAGGTCGCGGGCCATGGCGATGATGCGTTTTTGAAGCACGGGCACCTGCTCGGGCGCGAGCTCGACGCCCAGGTCGCCGCGGGCCACCATGACGCCATCGGAGGCGCGGAGGATTTCCTCGAGATTGTCCATGGCTTCGGGCTTTTCGAGCTTGGCGATGACGGGAGTGTCGCGGCCGGCGCGCTTGATCAGGGCTTTGGCGGAGAGCACGTCTGCCGCGGTGCGCACGAAGCTGACGGCAACATAGTTCGCGCCGGCTTCCAAGGCAAACCGCAGATCTTCGCGATCCTTCGCGGTGAGCGAGGAGACCTTGAGCTTGACGCCCGGGAGGTTGATGCCCTTGTGCTCGCCCATCGAGCCGCCATTGATGACGCGAGTAACCACATCCTGACCGCGCACGGCGGTGACGCGCAGTTCGATGAGGCCGTCGGCCAGGAGGATGCGGTCGCCGGTGCGCACATCGCGGGGGAGCTGCTCGAAGGTGGTGGAGACGCGCGAGGCGTCGCCGGGAACCTTGGCGGTGGTGATGACGAACGTTTTGCCGGCGACGAGGTGGATTGGCTTTCCACCGGCCAGCGTGCCGGTGCGAATCTTCGGCCCTTGAAGGTCTGCGAGGATCGCGAGGGGGCGCTGCTGGCGGAGGGAAGCCTGCCGCAGGGCGCGGATGGACGCGGCGTGTTCGTCGTGGGTGCCGTGCGAAAAATTCAGCCGGGCCACGTTCATGCCGGCGGCGAGCAAACGGTCCACCATTTCCGGCGAACCGGTAGCGGGACCGATGGTGCAGACGATCTTGGCGCGGCGCAGGGTGAGCCCGCGCGGCGGCGGCGGTTTAGGGAACACGGACGAAATCCTCCACGGAGCGATAGACAAACTCAATGCCGGGCCGGATGGAAGCGATGGGCAGCCGCTCGTTATCGGCGTGCATGCGGGCGATTTCCTCTTCGCTGAGCGGGAAGGGAACCAGGCCGTAACAGGTAACCTGGCGAAGACGCAGCTCAGCGGAATCGGTGGCCCAGGTGGACATCATGGGCAGCACGGGGGCTCCGGGAAAAACGGCGCGGCCGGCCTTTTGAATGGAGCGGAAGAAATCCGTGTCGATTTCGGAGGGGGGAGAGGGGCGCGAGGCGGACGAGTCCACCTCAATGCTCACCTGCGGATCGGCGACCACTTTGATCATGGCTTCGGTAAATTCGCCGGGCAGCTCGCCGGGCAGCAGGCGGACGTTGATGATGGCGCTGGCTTGCGAGGGGATGACGTTGGCGCGCACGCCGGCCTGGAGCATGGTGGGAGAAACGCTGTTGCGCAGCATGGAGCTCCAGACGGGATTGGTGTCGGAGAGAATGCGCGCGGCATGTTCCTGGCGCTCGGGAGTGTCGAGCGCGCGCATCCACTTGGCGAGCTCGGGGTCTTCGATCTGGGCGAGGCCTTCAAAATAGCGGTGCGTGATGGCCAGCGGCTTTACCGGGGTCTCCCAGTTGCCCAATTTTTCGACAGCGGCGGCCAGATGGACCACGGCGTTGTCTTTGAGGGGAATGGAGGCGTGGCCTGAAGTGCCGGTGGCGGTGACGCGGAAATTGACGGAAACCTTTTCGCTGGCTTGCACGCCGACGTACCAGGGCTTGCCGTCTTTCGTGATGGTGCGGCCGCCCTCGTTGATACAGAAAGCTGCGGCGATTTTGTCCCAGTTGTAGCGGACGAGGGAACGGATACCGGAGTCGCCGCCCACCTCTTCGTCGCCATCGGCGAGGAAAATGACGTCGCGGTTGAGGCGGACTGAGGCGCGGTGCAGGGCGATGAAGGTGGCCAGGTTGGCGATCAGTGGACCCTTGTCGTCCACGGTGCCGCGGCCCCAGATGGCGCCGTCCTTTACCAGGCCGCTGAAAGGGTCTTGCGTCCACTTGGAGGCGTCTACGCCGACCACGTCCATGTGGCCGAGCAGCAGGAGGGCGCGAGCGGGATCGGGCAGGGCGCCGGCCTGGAGGCGGGCGACGACGGCGCCACGTCCCGGGGCTGTCTGGATGATTTCCGGCTGGATGCCCTCCTTTTGGAGGATCTCAGCGAGGTAGTGCGCTGCGGCCAGCTCGTTGCCGGGGGGATTGATCGTATTGATGCGCACGAGGCCCGCGAGCCAGTCGATGGATTCGATGGAGAGCTTCTCGAAGTCCAAGGATGACGGGGCGGGGGCCTGGCTTTGCGGGAGCGCTGGGGCGCAGCACACCGCCAGGATCAGGCCGAGAAGCAGAATTCTGCGCAGCAATGACAAATCCATCCTCCACTCCCCCCTGACAGGCAACCAATAAACTTAGCATGCTACCATGCCGCCAGAGGGGAGAACTCGGGGTGAAAGAAGGCGCCCAGACGAAATGGTTGGGCAGTGTTGACCAGCCCTTGAGGCCCGGGCAGCATCCAAATAAACCGAGGTGACGTTGATGCGATCCAGCTTGATGGCCTATTTGCGCGCCGCGCTCGCGGGCGGGCTATTTATGGCGTTGCTGATGGGAACGGTGGCGCAGGAGACGGCGCGCGCGCAGCAGCAACAACCATCGCCGCAGCAATCAAAGCCGCCGAGCGGGCAGCCGCAGGCGCCCGTGACGGTGCCCAGCGCGCCGGGCGAGGCGAAGCCGCAGGACCAGTTTACGCTGAACATCGAGGTTCCGCTGGTAACGCTGGACGTGGTGGTGGCGGACGACCGGGGCGACCCCATTAATGGATTGAAGCGCGGCAATTTTCGCGTGACCGAGGACGGCGTGGTGCAGCCGGTGACGAACTTTTCCACGCCGGACGCGCCCATCACCGTCGTGCTGCTGATTGAATTCAGCAAGCGCGGGTTCGGCATGTTCGCGGCGAACGCGAAGTACTACGGCGACGAATTCATCCGGCAATTGAAGAAGGACGACTGGATCGCGCTGGTGTCTTTCGACATGCGCACGCGCATCGAGGTGGACTTCACGCAGGACAAGATGGCCGTGGACAGCTACCTGACGCGCATGTTCTTTCCGGGGTTCAGTGAATCGAACCTGTGGGACGCGATCATGGATACCCTGGACAACCTGAAGGACGTGAAAGGGCGCAAGTCCATTCTCGTGCTGGCTTCGGGGATCGATACGTTCAGCAGACACACATGGGACGACGCCTACAAGCGCGTGAAAGACACGGACGTTTCGATTTTTCCGGTTGGGGTGGGAGGCGCGCTGGAGAATTACCTGGAAGGGCACAACGCCATCGGGGCCATCGGGCGGACGAACTACGTGATGGCTCAAAACCAGATGACCGAGATCGCCAAAGTCACCGGGGGACACGCGTACTTTCCCGTGATGGAAGGGCAGATACCCAGCATCATGAAGGAAGTGGCGGCGATGTTGCGGTCGCAGTACAGCCTGGGATATACGCCCTTGAACCAAGTGCGCGACGGGAAATTCCGGAAGATCAAAGTGGAAGTGGTGGGTCCCGATGGGGCGCTGCTCGAGCTGCACGATCAGAAGAACAAAAAGCTGAAGCTGGTGGTGTATCACCGGCAGGGCTACCAGGCGCCGAAGGGCCCGGCGTCTTAGCGCGCGGGCCGGACGGGCGCTGGGATTGCGGGGAACCCCGCGCTAGTAGCCTCTAGCCAGGTCCACGCGGTTGCGCAGTTCGCGGCCGGAAAACCAATTGTCGAGGTTCTCCAGTAACAATTCCGCCTGCCGCTCCCACAGCGAATCGCTCGCCCCGCTTAAATGCGGGGTGAGGATGCAGTTCTCAAGCGTCCAGAGAGGACTCGAGACCGGCAGCGGCTCTTCGCCGGCCACGTCGAGCGCCGCGCCTGCGATGCGATTCTCCCGCAGGGCCGCAACCAGCGCCGGTTCATCCACCAGGGAGCCGCGTGCCACGTTGACCAGATACGCTTGCGGCTTCATGCGTGCGAGCCTCGCTGCATTGATCAGGTGGCGCGTCTCCAGGGTTTCGGGCGCGGCCAGGACGATGAAATCGGCTTCGGGGAGCAGCGCATCGAGCGAGGATGCGGGCGCGACGCGGTCCACGAGATCGGGCGGGGCGCTGCCGGAGCGCGTGACGGCGATGACGCGCATGCCCATGGCGCGGGCCAGACGCGCCACTTCGCGCCCTATGGCGCCGAGACCGACCACGACGAGCGTGGCGCCGCGCAATTCGCGGGGGCGCACGGGCTCGTTCCAGATTTCCTGCTGGCCCCAGTGGCGCGCGGCCTGGTGGCGGGAGGCGGAGGGAAGGCGGCGGGCGAGGGCGAGGAGCAGGCCGAGGACGTGCTCCCCGATGGGGATGGTGTGCACGCCGCTGGCGTTGGTGACGGCGATGCCGCTCGCGCGCAACTCGGGATACATGAGCTGTCCCACTCCCGCCGCGGTGGAATGCAGCCATTTGAGGCTGGGCGCCGCGGCAAACTGTTTGGGGCGCAGCGACCAGCCGACGAAGATGGTGGAGTCAGAGAGATGCTCGTCTGCGCCGCTGTAGTCGAGGGCGTGGGCCACGCGCATGGCGGGGAAGCGCTCGCGCAGGCGGACGGGGAACCATTCCGGCGCACGCCATAGGGTGAATGGGTGCCAGACGCAGAGGAGGAGTTTGGTTTCGGCGGGAGTGGGCATGGACATAGTCGAAAATCGAAAAAAGAGAAACGGGAACCAACGCTAAGAAACCGTCAGCTCTTTCGCGCCAGCAGATTCTTGCCGGTCATTTCCTTCGGGTTCTGGGTGCCCATTAGTTCGAGCACGGTGGGCGCGACGTCCTGGAGCGCGCCGCCCTGGCGCAGGCCGAGGTTCTCCCGATCGCTGACCAGGAGGAACGGCACGGGATTCGTGGTGTGATAGGTGTGGGGGCCGCCGGTGACGGGATCGATCATGGTTTCCGCGTTGCCGTGGTCGGCGGTGATGATCCAGGCGCCGCCGCGCGGCTTGAGCGACTGGTAGATGCGGCCGAGGCAGGCGTCCACGAATTCCACGGCTTTCACGGCGGCTTCGAGTTTGCCGGAGTGACCAACCATGTCTGCGTTGGCGAAGTTCATGATGATGGCGTCGAAGTCGGCCTTCTCGATGGCTTTGACGATCGCGTCGGTGATGCCCTCGGCGCTCATTTCCGGCTTCAGGTCGTAGGTGGGCACCTTGGGAGAGGGAATCAACACGCGCTCTTCGCCCCCGAAAGGTTTCTCCACGCCGCCGTTGAAGAAATAAGTGACGTGGGCGTATTTCTCGGTCTCCGCGCAGCGCAGGTTGCGCAAGTTCTGCTCGGCGAAGACCTGGGCGAGGATGTGCTCGAGCTTTCCGGGAGAGATGACGTAGCGGAGCCAGGGCCAGGACTTGTCGTATTGCGTCATGGCGACGTAGAGCAGGTTCTTGGGGCGCTTGGGGTCAGCGAAGCCGTCGAAGGAGGGGTCGAGAAGGGCGCGGGTCATCTGGCGGGCGCGATCGGCGCGGAAGTTGAAGAAAATGACGGCATCGTCGTCGCGGATCAGGCCGCGCGGCGGGCCATCGGGGCCGTCGGTGATCACGATGGGCTCGACAAACTCATCGGTGACGCCGTGTTCGTAGCTCTGGCGGAGGGCTTGCTGCGGATCTGAGGAGCGGTGCCCGGCATCTCCATGGACCACGGCGCGGTAGGCGCGTTCGACGCGTTCCCAGCGGTTATCGCGGTCCATGGCGTAGTAGCGGCCGGTGACGGTGGCGATGCGGCCGATGCCGTACTGGTGGAGATGCTGCTCGAGCTGCTGAATGTATCCCGCGCCGCTGGTGGGCGCGGTATCGCGGCCATCGGTGAATACGTGGATGAAGACGCGCTCGACCTTCTGCTCCGCGGCCATGCGGACGAGGGCCGCCAGATGTTCGAGCTGGGAATGGACGCCGCCATCGCTGACCAGTCCGAGCAGGTGGAGCTGGCGCTGGCGGCCGCGGGCCATGGCCTCGAGCAGCAGGGGCTGGCGAAAGAACTCGCCGCTGCGGATCATCAGGTCGAGGCGGGTGATGTCCATGTGGACCACGCGGCCGGCGCCGATGTTCATGTGGCCCACCTCACTATTACCCATTTGCCCTTCGGGCAGGCCCACGGATGGCCCGGAGGTGTTCACGAGGGTGTTGGGGAAATTCTTAAGGAGCATGTCGTAGACGGGCTTCCGCGCCAGGGCGATGGCATTGCCCTTGGTTTCGGCGCGAAAGCCCCAGCCGTCGAGCACGGTGAGAACGATGGGACGCGGGCGTGGCATAGAGCGACAGGATACAGAACGCAGGGGGGAATGTGTAGCCGCGGGGCCGGCCGAGGAACCGCGCGGAGGACGGTGTGAGGAACCGGGCGGGCGCTATGCGGCGTTGCGCGGCTTTATAGGTCCGGAACGCCGCTGCGCTTCATGGTGCGAGGATCGAATTCGGAAATGATCGGGAGCGGCGTGAGGGGGCATTCGAAACGGACCAGAGTTTCGCTATCGCTGAGCAGAGGCTCGCCGTCTTTTTTCCGCGGAAAATAGACGTAGTAGGCGGCGAGCACCATCTCCCTGCGATCATCAAACTCAGGAAGGGGGGCCGGGGTTACGCGCCAAGGGGCGAGGCGCACACCCGTGCTTTTCATCAACAGGCTGGAGTTTCTAACCATCGTCGCGGTGAGCACGCCGCCTTGCGGGACTCTTTTTATGTCCACCAGAGCGACGCGCAGGTCCACGTAAACGACGTAGGAGTCGGGCGGTGAGGACGCAGGCAGTTCGGCCTGCGCGGCGGCGGGCTTCGCGTCCTTCATCGCTTTGCGTTCCATGGCTTCGCGCACGGTGCGTGCGGAGGCCCAGCGAACCACCGCGGTGCCGGCAACGCCGTCGAGGCCGGACGGCATGGCGGAGGCAGTGCGCCGCTGGTCCAAGCCCTCGAGGTCATCGGGACTCATTCCCCGCCGGCGGACGTTGGGAGCGGCGGGGACATTCATATTGGAATCATCGGCAGTGGAGCAATGGAGATTTCCTGAGGGGCAGGGGATGTTTTCTCTGCCGGCCTTGACCACCATCATCCGCTCGCGGTGCGCCCAGGGGGACTTTTCGAGCACGGTGCGGACTTCTTTTTCGTTCCATTCCGTGCAGGGCTTGTTCAGCCAGGAGTCGCCGGCACGCACAGACAAACCAACGGCGAGAACAGCGAGGAGCGGAGCCCAGGCCTGCGGAGTCTTCATTGCCAGTCCACCTTCGTGCGCGCGTCCGAACTGCTGACCAGGACGCGCCCACCCACGGGCGATTGTTGCGGGCATTGTACCGCGAAAGGCCGCGGCGGGTTGAGGGGTATCGTTGGCAGGGGGGCGTCGCCCGTCGCGAGTGAGGAAAAGGCCCACGGTCAGGAGGGCGCTGACCGTGGCTACCGGTGCAGATGCTAGCGTTTTGCCGGTGTGGGGGATAGCGCGCTGCGGCCGGGGAAGAGGGCGGAGGCGCCTAGCTCTTGTTCGATGCGCAGGAGTTGGTTGTACTTGGCGATGCGGTCGGTGCGGGAGGCGGAGCCCGTTTTGATCTGGCCTGCGGAGGTGGCTACGGCGAGATCGGCGATGAACGTGTCTTCGGTTTCTCCGGAACGGTGGGAAATGATGGAGGCGTAGCCGGCTTTGCGGGCCATTTCGATGGCGTCCATGGTTTCCGAGACCGTGCCGATCTGATTCAGCTTGATCAGGATGGCGTTACCGATTTTCTGCTCGATGCCGCGGGCGAAGATCTTCGTATTGGTGACGAAGATGTCGTCGCCCACGAGCTGGGTGGTGCCGCCCAATTCGCGGGTGAGGAGTTTCCAGCCGTCCCAGTCTTCTTCGCCCATGCCGTCTTCGAGCGAGACGATGGGATACTGGCGCGCCCAGTTCTTCCAGAAGGCGGCCATTTCTTCGGGCGCGTGCGCGGACTTGTCGGACTTCTTGAAGACGTACTTCTTCGAGGCTTTGTCGTAGAACTCGCTGGAGGCGGGGTCGAGGGCGATGGCCACCTGCTCGCCGGGCTTGTAGCCAGCGGCCTGAATGGCCTCCAGCACGGCCTGGATGGCCTCTTCGTTGGAGCGCAAGTTGGGGGCGAAGCCGCCTTCGTCGCCCACGCTGGTGGATTGGCCGTGCTTTTTCAGGACGCCTTTGAGCGTGTGGAAGATCTCGACGCCTGCGCGCAGCGCCTCCGAGAAACTGGGCGCGCCCACGGGCATCACCATGAACTCCTGGAAGTCCACGGAATTATCGGCGTGCGCGCCGCCGTTCAGGATATTCATCATGGGCACGGGCAGCGTGGCCGCGCCGGCATCGGAGGAATAGCGCGCCAGATATTTGTAGAGAGGCAGGTCGAGCTGCGCGGCGGCGGCGCGGGCGGCGGCCATGCTGACGGCGAGGATGGCGTTGGCGCCGAGGCGGCTTTTGGTGGGCGTGCCGTCAAGCTGGTTGATGCGGCGGTCGATGGCGATCTGGTCTGCGGCGTTCATGCCGGCGACGGCGGGGCCAATCTCGGCGTTGACGTTCTGCACGGCCTTGAGGACGCCCTTGCCGAGATAGCGGGATTTATCGCCATCGCGCAGCTCGAGGGCTTCATGCTCGCCGGTGGAGGCGCCGGAAGGGACGGCGGCGCGGCCCATCTGCCCGCCGCTCAGGAACACCTCCGCTTCCACGGTGGGATTGCCGCGCGAATCGAGCACCTGGCGAGCGCGGACGTGAGTGATACGCGTGGGCATGGGATCTCCTGGGGCCGGGGGATGCGGCGCTATTCGGGCTCTTCCAGCATGGATTCCTGCCGGATGGCCACTACGATGCCGCCCGTGGAAACGGGAAAGCGCTTGCGGTCTTCTTCCGCGTTGTAGCCGATAACGGTGTGCTCGGGGAGCTGGACGTGGCGGTCGATGATGGCGTTGCGAATCCTGGAGTAACGTCCGATATTCACGTGGTTGTAGACGATGGTGTTTTCGATTTCGCAATAGCTGTTCACGCGGACGTCATAGCCGACCACGGAGCGGCGCACGCGCCCGCCGGAAATAATGGAGCCGCCGGCCACGATGGAATCGTAGGCGGCGCCCATGCGGTTTTCGTCTGCGAAGACGAACTTTGCCGGGGGATATTGCTGCTGCCAGGTCCACAGAGGCCAAGCCGTGTCGTAGAGGTTGAAGACGGGCGAGACGCTCACCAGGTCCATGTTGGCTTCGTAGTAGGCATCGAGGGTGCCGACGTCGCGCCAGTAGAGGGCTTCCTTTTTGTTTTCGTCGATGAAGTTATAGGCGAAGACGCGGAAGCGGTCGATGATGTGCGGAAGGATGTCTTTGCCGAAGTCGTGTGTGGAATCGGCGCGCTCGGCGTCTTCCATGAGAATGGGGATCAGGAGCTGCGTATTGAAAATGTAGATGCCCATGGAGGCGTTGCACTTCGAGGGGTTGCTGGCCGACGGCCTGGGCTGCTCGGGTTTTTCCTGGAAGCCGATCACGCGGCTGGAGGAGTCCGTCTCGACAACGCCGAAGCGGCCGGAGGCTTCTCCGGGATCCACCTCGAGGGTGGCCACGGTCACTTCCGCGCCGGCATCCACGTGCTGCTCGAGCATCTTCTGGTAGTCCATCTTGTAGATGTGGTCGCCGGAAAGGATGATGACGAAACTGGAGTGCTCGCTCCCGATGGAGTAAATGTTCTGATAGACGGCGTCGGCGGTGCCCTGGTACCAGTCGCGGGAGACGCGCATCTGCGGGGGCAGAATGTCGATGAATTCCTGGTGCCCGGCCAGGCCGGACCAGCCGCGGCGCACGTGGCGGTTCAGGCTGAGGGCCTTGTATTGGGTGAGGACAAAAATGCGGCGCAGATCGCTGTTGATGCAATTCGACAGGGTGATGTCGATGATGCGATAGACGGCGCCAAAGGGAACGGCAGGCTTGGCGCGGTCGCGTGTGAGGGGCCACAAGCGTTCGCCCTGCCCGCCCGCCAGCAGAACACCGATGGCCTCGCGCATGCGGTCCATGTAGAGCCGGCCTCTCCGGAGAACTCCGTCGCGCGGCCCGCAGAGACATCCGGTGATTGCGGGCCGTTGGCGCGGTGGAGCGGCCTATTCTAGTGCGGTTCGCCCGGGCGGGGGACAAGATTTCTTGCGGCGGGGGCGCGAAGGGAAACCGGGGCGTATTGCGTTATGGAAGGAAGAAGCGCGCGGTGAGATAGAACGCTACGTATCTCGGCGGGCTATTTTCTTTGCAATAAGCGTACTTCGTGAGAAAATTTCTTGACAGGGTCCCTCTGCCAAGATACAAGCGGGACACTCATACACCGTGAAAGGCTTCGCGGGAGCCGCTTTTTCCGCTGTTTCCTTCAAATTCTGACGGTGGATGGGAGGTGTTTTCTCATTGACGGAAGTGATTATCCAGGAAGGTGAGTCGCTTGAAGGCGCTCTCCGCAGATTCAAGCGGCGGGTGCAGCAGGCCGACATCATCAAGGAAATCAAAAAGCACAGTTACTACATGAAACCCGGGGAAAAGCGCCGGGCGAAGGCCGCCCTTTCGCGCAAGCGCATGCGCAAGAAGATGCGCCGCGAGCAGGAGTAAGCGCAAGGGGACAACAGGGAGACCGGTGAGGGGGCTGGGACAAACCCAGCCCCCTTGCCATATGCCGAGGAGCCGAGAACCGGGCCATTCGGAGCGATCCAATGGAGTATCAGGATAGGGCCCTGAAATGCGTTGAATGTGGCGCGGAATTCGTGTTCACAGCAGGGGAGCAGTCTTTCTTCGCAGATAAGGGCTTCCGGCACGAACCGAAGCGATGCAAGAACTGCAAGTCGACCCGTGGGCCGGGAGCTCCTTCCGGGAACACCACGCGGTCGGAAACGCGAGCGATATGCTCGCAGTGCGGGAAGGAAACCACCGTCCCGTTCAAGCCCACCCAGGGGCGTCCCGTCTACTGCCGCGAGTGCTACCAATCGCGCCGTGAAATGAGCAGTTCGGCCTGATTCGGAAGGCAACAGTCCGGCTCCATCCTTCGTCAAACTCAGCAGGACACCCGGCGAATCTGCGTTCGTTGGGACAAGGGGGGATTCACTTCACAAATTCCACCTCGGGGCGTGGTCCTGAAAGAGAGGCGGAGATGAAGAGGTGGCATTTTGTGCCGGCAATAGCCGTAGGATTGGCGATTGGACCTTCACTAGCAATTCCAGCAACTGTTTGCGCGCAGGATACGCCAGGGGGGCCGGGCGTCTCAGGTCCGCCGGCTGTGGCAGACGCACAGCCTGTGCCTGGACCGGCGGCCGTGCTTGTTCCGCCCGCAAACCCACTGGCAGATTTCGCGGCTACGGCGGCGTTGCCGGCCTGGCCACCCGCCCCGGCTCCGCAGCCGGACTTCTTTTCAAGATTTCGGGAAGATATTTCCAAGCCGCTGAGCCCTTCGCAGAAGCTCACGCGATCCCTGAGGCAGATCTTTTTCCCCGGGGTTTTCGGCAGTGCGCTCGCCGCGGGATTCGGAATGGCCAGGGACGCGCGGCTCGATGAGGATTACGGAATGGGAGGCAAGGGCTTCGTACGGCGATGGGGCTCGGCATTCGGTGAGAACGCCGTAGGTTCGTTCGTCGGCGATTTTGCCCTGGCCAGCGCGTTCCATCAGGACCCGCGGTATCACCCGGAAAAGAGCAAGGGATTTGGCCGCCGGCTGGGCCATGCCGTGGGTGCTGTTTTTATTGCGCAATCGGATAGCGGCAAGACCGAGTTCAATGCTTCTCACCTGTTGGGGATCACCGCGGCCGCCGGAGCTTCCACCGGTTGGCACCACGCAAGCGATCGGAGCGGGGAGTTTTTCGGAGAGCGCGTCGGTTATGAAGCGCTGAGCTCCGCCATCTACAACGTCGTGGCCGAATTCATTTTCTGGCGGCACTACGACCGCAAATAGCTTCCTGGAAGCCACCGCCATCGGCTGAAAATGCGGCTGTCGCTGCGTCTGGGGCGTCGCCTCTTCTACCCGCCCTGCCATGCGCGTGCTGGAAAAGACTTGCGCGATTCGTCCGCTCCGCCGTACTTTCCTCCCGGCAGCCAGCCGGGAGGCCAAATGACGAATGCAGGGAGTGTTCCGCGGAAAGCTCTACTCGCTAGCGCCGCAATTCTGATGCTGGCCGCGGTGGTGGCCGCGGACCGACGGCCTGTGCTCCCGCAGATTGAACTGCCGCACCCCTACTACTTCCGCGAGATGTACCTGCCGCAGCTCACTACGGGCCCGTCGAGCGCCGCGTGGCTGCCGGATTCGCACACCCTGGTGTATTCCATGGGCGGGACGCTGTGGCGGCAGGAGTTCGATTCGCAGGCGGCGGAGCAACTGACAGACGGGCCGGGCTACGACTACCAGCCGGATTGCTCGCCGGACGGGCGCTTTCTCGTTTTTACCAAATACAACCAGGACGCGTTGGAACTGTGGCTGCTGGAAGTGTCGACGAAGGAGAGCTGGCCGCTGACGCGCACGGGCGCGGTGAACGTGGAGCCGCGGTGGTCGCCGGACGGGAAACAAATCCTGTGGGTCTCGACGCAATACAACGGGAGATTTCACATTTTTGGCGCGGACTTTCAGGGCGGCAAACTGCAGAACGTGCAGCGCTGGACCGGGGAAACGCGCAGCCCTTTGCCGCGCTATTACTACAGCGCGTTTGACACGGAGATCAGCCCGGCGTGGCTGCCCGGCGGGAAGGAAATCATTTTCATTTCCAACCGCGGACATATCTACGGCAGCGGGGGGTTCTGGCGCATGGACGCGCGGCCGGGGGCCGAGGCGCGGGAGATCCATTACGAGGAAACAACGTGGAAGGCGAGGCCGGACGTTTCTGCGGATGGCGGGCGCGTGGTGTTCGCGTCGTACACCGGACGGCAGTGGCACCAGCTCTGGTGGATGCAGCCTTCCGGAGAGAATCCGTTGCCGCTGACGTATGGGGATTACGACGACATCAACCCGCGCTGGTCGCCCGACGGAAAACACATCGTTCTGATTTCCAACCGGAGCGGGAACGTGCAGATGTGGACCGTGGAAGTGCCGGGAGGCGGGCAGAGGGCCGTTGTGCCGCTGCATCTGCAATACCGGCGGCCGGCAGGGGAACTGCGCATCTCGGTTGTGGGGCCGGACGGCAAACCGGCGCCGGCGCGCGTGAGCGTGATGGGCGCGGATGGGCGCGCGTACGCGCCGACGAATGCGTGGATGCAGGCCGACGATTCCTACGACCGGAAGGAGAGGCCGTTCGAGGCGCACTACTTCGAGTCCGCGGGCGAAGAGAGTGTGATGATTCCGCCGGGAAAGTTCTCCGTGGAGGTGATGCACGGGTTCGAGTACGGCGTCGAGCGGCGCGAGGGAGAGATGCCGCCGAGCGGCCTGGTGGGCGTGACGGTGCGGCTGCAGAAGCTGAAGTTGCCGGAGGAGCCCGCGGGGCGCTGGGTGAGCGGCGACCTGCACGTGCACATGAACTACGGCGGCGCGTACCGGAACGGGCCGGAGAATCTGGCGGCGCAGGCGCGCGCGGAAGACCTGGCGGTGGTGCACAGCCTGATCGTGAACAAAGAGCAGCGCGTGCCTGACGAGTCGTGGTTCAGCGGCAAATTGGATGCGGCGTCGGACGATGGTTTTTTGTTGTGGCACGGCGAGGAATTTCACACCAGCTACTGGGGCCATCGCGGCATCCTGGGCCTGACGCAACACCTGCTCGTGCCGATTTACGCGGGATACCCGGCGACGGCCTCCGCGAGTCTGGCGCCGACGAACGCGGACGTTGCGGATATGGCGCACGCGCAGGGCGCGCTGATTGGCGCGGTGCATCCGTTTGAGGAAGTGCCGGACCCGGCGGATCTCAAGACCCCGCTGCACGACGAGTTGCCGGTGGACGTAGCGCTGGGAAAAATCGATTACATCGAAGTGGTGGGCTTTGCGGACCACAAATCCACAGCGGCGGTGTGGTACCGGCTGCTGAATCTGGGATTCCGGCTGCCAACGGGTGCGGGCACGGATGCCATGGCAGATTTCGCGTCGCTTCGCGGGCCAGTGGGACTGAACCGCGTGTTCGTCCAGATGCCCAGCGGGCCGCTGCAAATGGATGCGTTCCTCGACGGGTTGAAACACGGGCGGACGTTTGCCACCAACGGCCCGCTGCTGCGCTTCTCGCTTGGCGGACAGCCTGTGGGCGGTGAAGTGAAACTGGATCAGGCGGGCGATGTACCGTTTACGGCGGCGATGGCGTCCATCGTGCCGGTGGATCACCTGGAGATTGTGTGCAACGGGAGGGTGGCGCGTTCGCTGGAGCTGGCGGGAGCGCGCATGTCGGCCACGGCCAGCGGCACGATGCCGGCCGCCGCGAGCGGCTGGTGCGTGCTGCGCGCCTGGTCGGAGCACGCGGAACATCCGGTGCTCGATTTGTATCCGTACGCCACCACGAGCGCCGTGTACATCACCGTCGCCGGCCGGCCGCCGCATTCGCCGGAGGACGCCGCATACTTTCTGGCTTGGATTGCACGCCTGCGCGAGGATGTGGAGCATTATCCCGACTGGAATTCCGCGGGGGAGCGCGCCCTCGTGATCGGGCAGATCGACGAGGCGCGAAAGAAATTTGAACGCCTGCGCGAATAAAGGGTTCGAAGAGAACTGCGAGAACCGTATTTCGAGAGGGGAGGCAATCGTATGAAACGCGGAACCTGCGTATTTCTGTTGCTGCTGTCTGTGGCGCTTGGGGCTTTTCCGCCGCACGCCGCGGCGCAAACGGCGCCAGCCGCGCCACGAAACCTGGCGGTGGACGATTTTCTGGCGATCAAAGATGTAGCGCGCGCACAGATATCGCCAGACGGGCATTGGGTGGCGTATGTGGTGCGCACGCTCGACCTGAACGAAGACAAGACGCGGTCGCAGATCTGGATGGTTCCGGCTGCCGGAGGCGCGGCCTTGCCGCTGACGGCCAAGGACGCAAGCTCCTCCTCGCCGCGATGGAGCCCGGACGGGAAGTACCTGGCGTTTCTTTCCGCTCGCGGCGAGGGCGCCAAGGCCCAGGTGTGGACGCTGTACATGGGCGGCGGCGAAGCGCAGCAGTTGACGGAGACGATTCAGGGCGTGAACGATTTCGAGTGGTCGCCCGGCAGCGACCGCATTGTGCTGCTTCTCCAGGACCCCTCGGCGGAGGAGATCGAGAACGCGCGGCGCGCAAAGACGGGTGAAAAGCCGAAGAAGACGGCGGCGCCTCCCTGGGTGATCGATCGCCAGCAGTTCAAGTGGGACACGATCGGCTACCTGGACCGCCGCCGCACCCACCTGTATGTGTTGGACGTCGCGTCGCGAAAACTGACGCAGGTAACATCCGGTGATTTTGACGACCGCGAGCCGGCGTGGTCTCCCGACGGACGCAATCTGGCGTTTACCAGCAACCGGACGAAGGACGCAGACGCGAACTACAACACGGACATCTGGACGGTTGCCGCGGACAACACGGACAAAGGCGGGGGCGCGGTGCAGGTGACGAGGAATCCGGGGTCCGATCATTCGCCGGCGTGGAGTCCTGACGGCAAATGGATCGCTTGCCTGAGCCAGACGGATGCGGCGGCGCTCGACTATGCCACGCACCATCTGACCATTACCGCGGCGGGCGGCGGCGAGATGCGCGTGCTGACTCAGAAGCTCGACCGGAACATCCTGCGGCCGCAGTTTGCGCCGGACGGTAAATCCATTTACGCGCTGCTGGAAAAAGACGGCGTGCAGCCGCTCGTGCGGATTGCGGTAGCGAACGGGGAGGTGACGATCCTTACGCCTGGGTGGCTGGCCGTGCGCGACTTTACCCTTACGAGTTCGGGCGCGGTGGCCGTGACGGCGGGCGAGACCAACCTGCCGTTTGAAGTGTTTTCGCTGGCGGGCACGGAGCTGCGGCGGATTTCGCACGTGAACGACGCATTCCTGGCGCAGGTGCGGCTGGGCAAGGTGGAGTATGCCAAAACGAAAGACAAGGAGGGCGTGGAGGTCGCCGGCAACATCACGTATCCGCCGGACTACACGGCCGGGCGGCGCTACCCGACCATCCTGCGGCCGCACGGCGGGCCGGTGAGCCAGACGGACGCGACGTTCGACTTTACCGCGCAGCTCTTCGCGGCGAACGGGTACGTGGTGCTGCAGCCGAACTACCGCGGCTCGTCCGGATACGGGCAGGCGTTCTCGCAGGCCATTTACGCGGACTGGGGCAACCTGGAATACAAGGATCTGATGACGTTTGTGGACTACACGATCGCCCGCGGGATTGCCGACCCCGACCGGCTTGGAGTGGGCGGTTGGTCGTACGGCGGGATTATGACGAACTACTGCATCATCAAGACGGATCGCTTCAAGGCCGCGATCTCGGGCGCGAGCGAGGTGCTGTACATTTCAAATTACGGGCACGATCACTATCAGAGGGATTTCAACCTGGAGTTCGGCCCGCCGTGGAAGAAGCGCGAGATCTACGAAAGGCTGTCGCCGTTCAACTACGTGGAAAAGATCGTCACGCCGACGCTGATCATGGGCGGCGAGATTGATTGGAACGTGCCGATCATCAACTCCGAGCAGTTGTACCAGGCGCTGAAAGTGCTGGGACGCACCACGGAGTTGGTGGTGTATCCGGGCGAGTATCACGGGTTCACAAAGCCGACGCACTTGAAGGACCGTTACGAGCGCTACCTGGCCTGGTATGCGAAATACTTGAAGGGTGAAGCGCCGGCACAGCGCGCTGGGGCGGAATAGGCGAAGAGCAGGAATCGAAAAACGGAAAACAGGCGGATCCATCGCATTGACCTGGGTCTTGCCGGTTTTCGATTCTGCAACCCTAAATGAAGATACCAACCGCGAATTCGCCTCCGGCGCCGCCGAAGCCGCCGGCCAGCATCTGGCGCAAGGCGTGGCGCGTCTTCTACTGGGCTTCCATCGTGGCCGGCGCGTGGATGCTCGTGCTCATGCTGCGGCGGGCGCCGTCGCCGCAGGTGACGGTGAGCCCGCAGGCGGCGCAAAGCGCGGAGCAAAAAATGCTGGCGCTTGCAACGCCGCCCTCGCTGGTAAGCGAGCCGAACGAGTCGCGGCGAATCGAACTGAGCGAAGAGGAACTGAACTCCTTTCTCGCTGCGCACGTGCCTGGGGGAGGCGGTGAGGAGAACGCAGAGCCGACTGTGGATCAGTTGCAGGCGTCTGTGCAGAGCGTGAAAGTCACCCTTCAGGGCGATCAGGCCAGCATCTTCGCGGTGATGAATCTACTGGGGAAGGACCTGACGCTCCAGCTTCAAGGACGGTTGCACGTGGTTGGCGGCTACCTGCGTTTTGAGCCCACGGGAGGAAATCTGGGGGATCTGGCGCTACCCCAATCGGCGCTGAGCGCCGCGGTCACGCGGCTGTTTGATAAGCCGGAGAACCGAGAGAAATTCCGCGTCCCCGCTGAGATTCGCGACGTGCGGGTGGAAAACGGGGCGCTGGTGATCGAACGGCAGTAAAGGCGGAATCAATGCCGTGATTTCCGGCGGGGCTTCGTTCGCGGCGGGCTGGCGCCGGCGTCGCCCGCGATCCGGGCTTGTACCTTCCTGGGCAGGGCCGCGCGCACGATTTCGTAGGCGGCACGCAGCAGGGTGCGGAGTTCTTCTTCGCGCAGGGTGTGCGGGGGAAGCACGGTCACCCAGTGATATCGGGCGGCATAGGCGGCCGGCTCGATTCCTTCGCGCTCGACCAGATCGGCAAAGCCTTCCGGCGTGGATTTGAAAGATAACTGGCCGAGCTTTCGGTCATCCAATACAACGGCGGCATACATCTTTCCGCCGACCTTGAATACGAGGTCCGCTCCCCACTGGATTTTCTCCGTGGTGGCGGGCAATGCGAGGCAGTATTGTCGGATGGCTTCGATATCCATCGGGAGGCTCCCATGAACCGTCGGCTGTGGCTTTCATCCCTCGGCGTGATGCTCCTGGGGGCGGGCCTGCTCGGGGCGCGGGCGCCGAGTTCCGGTACAGCGGCGCCGCGTGCGGACGACGCTGAACGGCCGCGTGTGCACGCGCTGAAGATTACCATTCTCTCCACGATGCTGGCGGACGATGGCATCGGCGAATGGGGATTTGCCGCGCTGGTGGAGGTGGATGGCAACCGCATCCTCTACGACACGGGCGCGCGGCCGACGACGGTGTTGCAAAACGCGCGCGAGCTGAAGATTGACCTGTCCGGCGTGCGCGACGTGATTCTGAGCCACAACCACGCCGACCATACGGGCGGGCTGGTGACGCTGCGGCGCGAGTTTTCCGCCGTGAACCCGCAGGCGCTATCGCGCGCGTATGTAGCGCCGGGGATTTTCTGGAGCCGGCCGAACGCGCAAGGCGGCGAAGGGAACAGCATGATTGCGACGCGGCGCGAGTACGAGGCGCTGGGCGGAACGATCATCGAGAACGCGAAACCTGTGCAGCTTTTTCCCGGCGTGTGGCTTACCGGGCCGGTGCCGCGCGTGTATCCGGAGCGAAATTGGAGCGTCACGGGCAACGTGGTGACGCCGGGCGGGCCGGTGGAGGACAACGTGCCGGAGGATCAGGCGCTGGTGTTCGATACGGACCGTGGCCTGGTGATGCTGACGGGGTGCGGGCACGCCGGCATCGTGAACATCCTGGACTACGCGCGGCACACGGTGCGGCCGGCTCCGATCTATGCGGCCATCGGCGGCTTCCACCTGTTTGCGGCGGACGATGCGAAGCTGGATTGGACGGCGGGGAAGCTGCACGACATGGGGATACAGAATATTCTGGGCGCGCACTGCACGGGGCTGCACACGGTGTACTACTTGAAGGACAAGCTTGGATTGCCGCGGCAGGCGTGCCTGGTGGGGGCGGTGGGGGCGACGTTTACGCTGGAGAAGGGGATCGCGCAGGGGAGGCTGGCGCAGTAACGGCGGCGCGCGGCGGGGAAAAGCCGCGGGGCTGTGCCGCGCGCTACAGGGGCGCTAGCCACTTTTCCAGAATCGGCGTTATGTCCGCGCCTGTTGCTTCGCGAAAGCGCACGGGAAGGTCCTCAATACGGAAGGCGCGATGGTTTTGCGCGCTCCACGCGATCAGGAAACGCAACGCGTCGCGCAGCGTCTTCTGTCCGTGCGTCTCAGATTGAATGTAGTCGTCCATTTCCGCGGCCATCAATCCGCCGCGCGCAAACGTGAGCTGGCCGATGCGGAAGTCGGTGGCGTATTGCGTGGAGGCGAGAAGAGAGAGCTCGCGGAGCGGCATGTGGCGCAGCTCGGGCGTGGTTTCGCGGAGGACGCTGCGGAATCTGCGGTCGAGCATCTGCTGGCGCTGGTCTTCTGTCGTAGCCAGCGCCGCAATCGCGGCGTACTGGGCAAAACCTTCGCTGAACCAGATCGTGTCGATTTGCGGGGCGCTGGCCCACGTGAACGGGTAGTAGCCTTCTCCGTAGGAGCGCTTCGGAATCCAGGCATGGGCCACGTGGTGGGCGATGTGGTAGCGCAGCCGCGCGTCGGGAAAAGCGGCGGGATCGGCGTCCGCGGCGGCCAGCGCCGCGTGAAAGCTCTCCATGTGCTCCATTCCGAAGCCGTATTCGTGCTTCGGCGATGCCGGCTTCAGGAATTCCAGAAACACCGTGTAATGCGCGAATGGCGCGGGGCCGGGAACGTCAAAGTAATCCAGCATCGCGGCCACGGCCTGGCCCGAGATGGTTTCAAGGCGTGCGCCGTCCACCGGCACTTCGGAGTAGTAAACCAGATGGAGGGGCACTCTCTTCTCGCCGGCGTACTGCACCTGCCTCGCATGAAACGCGGGACCCATAACGATCTGCGCATCGGCCAGGGCGTAGAAGTTCCCGGCGCGCATTTCGCCGCCCGCGGGCGCCAGCGTGGAGAACACCGGCCAGCCTTTGGGGGCTACGACGTGCAACACGATGGGGAGATCCTCTTTTCCCTCGATCAATCCGAACACGGAATAGCCAAGGAAGGCCGCGTAATCCGGCCGCACGCGCGAGCTGTCTGTGCCGGTGGTGATCTCGCGCTCCATGCGCGCCACGTCGACGTCGTATTCCACACGCGAAGCGGTCCCGACGCTCCAGCGCGGGCCCTCGGCGCGCGCCACTTGGAGCGGTTTCCCGGCGGCGTCGAAGGCTTTCACATTGGTGACGAAGCGGTCGTAGGGCTCCTCGCCGTAGCCCATGGGGACGGCGCGGGGAATCATCAGCGTGCAGGGGGACGCCGCGGCGGGCAGATCGATCCGCACGTGCACGGTCGCGCTTCCGGCCGCGGCGTAGGTCAATTCGTAGCGCATGGGAGGCGGCGACGCCGCGCGCGCCGGAGGGCTCGAGGCTGTCACAGCCAGCAGCACGGACGCGAGCAGCGAGACGCGCACAGTCCATGCATCCTATCAAACCGAGGGCCAAACCGAGGGCCAAACCGTGGGCCGAGCCGCGGGCTTGGAGAAACGCGAGCGCGGACAGCGATCGGTGGAGATGCGTTGACGGCTCGACCATGCACGGTTTACGATGACGCGACGTTCGAGTGGAGGAGAGAATGGCCAAGAAAAACGCATTCACCCGGGCCGCGCAGTCCATCGGGGCCGCCCTGGGCAGCACGGAGACCGCCGCGCGTTCCGCGGCAAAGGCCGCGGAAACCGCCGCGCGCTCTGCTTCCGAAGCCACGCAGGAAGGCCTGGACAGCGCCCGCAAAGGCATCGCGCAGCTCAATAAGACCGTCGGCTCGCTCGAGAAGGACCTGAAGAAGCTCCAGAAGAAGCTCAAGAAATCGTTCCGCTAGGCGGCTCGCCGGCAGCGATTCTTTCCCGCGGAGCACCCCGGCACCCTCGCCGTGGGTGTGCGGCGTTACGTTTACGATTTCCGGGAGACCCATGCCAGCCAGCACTACAGATCCAACCCATGCCGCGCTCGACGTCGCCTGGGTGCGCGCGCAGTTCCCCTCACTCCGCCTGACTGTGAACGGGCGGCCCGCGGCGTTTCTGGACGCTCCCGCGGGAACGCAGGTACCGCAGCAGGTGGTGGACGCGATGAGCGACTACCTGCTGCATGCGAACGCCAACACCGCGGGGGCGTTCCTTACGAGCCGGCGCACGGACGCCATGCTGGCGGCGGCGCATCAGGCCATGGCGGACTTCCTGGGCTGCGAGCGCGACGAGGTGTTCTTCGGGCAGAACATGACCACGCTCACGTTCGCGTTTGCGCGCGCGATCGGGCGGGATCTGAAGCCGGGGGACGAAATTGTCACCACCACGCTCGATCACGACGCCAACGTGGCCCCGTGGCGCGCGCTTGAAGACCGCGGCATCGTGGTGCGCCAGGCGGACGTCCGCGTGGAAGATTGCACGCTGGACATAGACGACCTGCGGCGGAAGATCACCGGGAGGACGCGCCTGGTGGCCGTGGGCTACGCAGCGAATGCGGTGGGTACGCTCAACGACGTTGCCTACGTCGTCCGGCTGGCGCGCGAAGTAGGCGCCCTTTCGTTCGTAGACGCCGTGCATTACGCGCCGCACGGGCCGATTGACGTGCGCGCGCTGGGCTGCGATTTTCTGGTCTGCTCGCCCTACAAATTTTTCGGCCCGCACATGGGCGCTCTCTACGGCAGGCGCGAGCACCTGCTGCGCCTGCATCCTTATAAGGTGCGTCCGGCGCCCGACAATCTGCCCGACCGCTGGGAAACGGGTACGCTGAGCCACGAAGGAATCGCCGGAGTGGCCGCCGCGATCGACTACATCGCCAGCGTGGGCCGCCGGGCAATGGCAGGCACAGCGGCCGCAATTCCAGAGGGTGAAGCCGGGCGGCGTGAGGCGATTCTGGCCGCTTATCGAGCCATCCGCGAATACGAAGGTGGACTGGCGCGGAAACTGATCCCCGGGCTGCTGGAAATCCCGGGACTTAGGTTCTACGGCATTTCCGATCCGGCGCGATTTGCCTCGCGCGTGCCGACGGTGGGGATTCGCCTGGCGCGCGCGAAACCTGCGGAGATCGCAGCGTATCTCGGCGAGCGCGGCATCTTCACGTGGGACGGCAACTACTACGCCTTGAATCTGACGGAACGCCTCGGTGTGGAGAGTGACGGCGGCCTGCTGCGCATTGGCCTGGTGCATTACAACACGGCCGAGGAAGTAGACCGGTTGCTTGAATCGCTGCGAGAGATTGCCACGCGCTAACCGCGGCGCCCGCAGAGCCCGCTAGACGGTGGCGGGGTTGGGCTTTCCCGTATCGACGCCCAGTTCTTTGATGGCGCGCTCGATCGTCGCCTTATCCACCTGACCCTCGCGGTGCAGTTCGACCAGCGCGGCTAGCGCGATGGCTGCCGCATCTACTTCAAAGAAGCGGCGCAGGGCGGCGCGCGAATCGCTGCGGCCGAAGCCGTCTGTGCCCAGCACGACGGGCTGGCGCGGCATCCACTTTGCAATCATCAGCGGCAGGGCCTTCAGATAATCGCTCGCGGCGACGATCGGTCCCTGCGTGCCGGCGAGGCTCGATGTGACGTACGGCACGCGCGGCTTCGCGGGGCGCTGCAGCAGGTTCTCGCGCTCCGCGTCCACGGCGTCGCGATAGAGTTCCTTGTAGCTCGTGACGCTCCACACGTCGGCGGCGACGCCGAATTTCTCTTCCAGGATTTCCTGCGCCTTCAGCGTTTCCAGCAGGATTGCGCCGCTGCCCAGCAGTTGCGCGCGCAGCTTGGGCTTCTTCACAGCGGAAGCCTTTAGGCGGTACATGCCGCGCAGAATTCCTTCCTTGGCGCCTTCCGGCATGGCCGGCATCACGTACGCTTCGTTCATCACGGTGATGTAGTAGAAGATGCGTTCGCCTTGGCCGTACATGCGCCGAATGCCGTCGTGCAGAATCACGGAAATCTCATACGCGAACGCGGGATCGTAGGCGCGCAGGTTGGGCACCGGCAGCGCCAGGATGTGGCTGTTGCCGTCCTGGTGTTGCAGGCCTTCTCCGGCCAGAGTGGTGCGTCCCGAGGTGCCGCCCAGCAGGAAGCCGCGCGTGCTCATGTCCGCGGCGGCCCACACCAAATCGCCAATGCGCTGGAGGCCGAACATCGAGTAGAAAATGAAGAACGGGATCGTGTTGATGCCGTGCGTCGAGTAGGCCGTGCCTGCTGCGATGAGCGAACAGAGCGACCCGGCTTCGGTGATTCCTTCTTCCAGGATCTGGCCGTCCTTCGCTTCCTTGTAATAGAGCAGCGTGTGGACGTCCACCGGCTCGTACTTCTGCCCGCCGTGCGCGTAAATTCCCACGGTGCGGAACAGTGACTCCATGCCGAACGTGCGCGCTTCATCCGGCACGATCGGTACGATGAGCTTGCCGATTTCCGGATCCTTCAACATTTTGCGCAGCATGCCCACGAACGCCATGGTGGTGGA
>DATFZR010000426.1:0-7309 GCA_035314265.1 Candidatus Acidiferrales bacterium | reverse complement strand
AGGAGGGTTTTGCGGCTGATGCCCAGGATTTGGGCGGCGCGGGTGATTTTGTAGCGGGTGGCTTCGAGGGTGGCGGCGATGGCTTCTCTTTCGATCTGTTCGAGGGAGCGAAGATTGGCGGAGTTGCCTGGCGCGCGGCTGGCGCTGGCGCGGAGGGATTCGGGGAGGTCGTCTGCACCCAGGACGTCTTGTTGGGCGAAGACCAGGGCGCGTTCGAGGGCGTTCTTGAGTTCGCGGACGTTGCCGGGCCAACTGTAGGCGATGAGGACTCCTTCAGCTTCGGCGTCGAGGCGCGCTTCGGGGCGGCCGTGGACGGGACCGAGGCGGCGGAGGATGTCGTGGGCGAGCGGGATGACGTCGGCGGGGCGCGTGCGGAGCGGCGGCACGTCGATGGCGAGGACGTTCAGGCGGAAGAAGAGGTCGGCGCGGAAGCGGTGCTCCGCGACGGCGCGATCGAGGTTGGCGTTGGTGAGGGCGATGATACGCGCGTCCATGCGCAGGGATTCGGTGCCGCCGAGATGCTCGAAGTGGCGGTCTTCGACCACGCGCAGGAGCTTGGCCTGCACGGGCAGGCCGAGCGCGGCAACTTCATCGAGCACGAGCGTGCCGCGGCCGGCGAGTTCGAGACGGCCGCGCTTGGCTTCTTCAGCGCCGGTGAACGCGCCGCGTTCGTGGCCGAAGAGCTCGGATTCGACGAGTTCGGGCGGCAGGCTGGCGCAGTCAATCTTCTGGTAGGGCGCGTCGCGGCGCGGGCCGCTCTCGTGAATGAAGCGGGCGAGCTGGTCCTTGCCGGTGCCGCTTTCTCCGGTGATGAGCAGGGTGGTGCCGGCGGGGGCGACACGCTCAGCGAGTTCCAGCACGCGGCGCGAGGCGGGATCTTCTGCCACCCAGTCCACGCGCACGAGGCTCATGCTGAGGCGGCTCCATCGCGGAACGCTGGACCGAGGGGGAGATCGGGAACGTCGAGGCGCGGCGCCTGGCGCCACAGGCGCTCGATATCGTAGAAGAGGCGCGCGCGTTCGAGGAAGACGTGGATGACGAAGCCGTCGTAGTCGAGCAGCACCCACTCGCCTGAGGCGTAGCCCTCGCGGTGGAGCGGGCGGTAGCCGGCTTCGTGCAGGGCTTCTTCCACGCCGTCGGCGATGGCTTGCACCTGAGGCGAGCTGAAGCCGGTGCAGATGAGGAAGGCGCCGGTAAACGCACCCAGGCCGGAAAGATCGAGCAGGGTGATGCCGGCAGCCTTCCTATCTTGCGCGGCGGTGACGGCGGCGCGGAGCTCGGGTGGCTGGTCGTTCAGCGGTAGAGCGCTTGCTTGCAAATGTAGTCCTCCACGGAGGCGGGCACGAGCCCGCGAATCGAAAGGCCGCGCGAGGCGCGGCTGCGAATGCCGGTCGAAGAAACGTCCACGTGCACGCTGGAGAGAAGGTGCAAGGTGGAACGGCGCAGGCGCAGTGCAGCGCGCGCGCCGGCGCTAGCGCTGGGCCGGAGGGCGGCGCGGGCGGTTGCGAGCATCCGCGGAGGCAGTGCGGCGCGTAGCTCGTCCAGGGGAAACCCCGGCCGGCTGACGACGACGAAGTCGCAGGAGTCCAGCAATTCCTCGGGATCGCGCCAGCTTTCGATGGTCAGGAATGCGTCCACGCCAATCAGAAAATAGAGATGCGCCGAGCGGGGCAGGCGTTTCCGGTAGGCGCGCACGAGATCCACGGTATACGAAGTCGCGGCGCCGGAAAAATCCGGGCCGGCCTCGGCGAGTGAAACGGTGAGGCGCGGCCGGCCGGCGCAGGCCAGTGCGACCATGGCGCAACGGTGCGGGTAGGGACTGAGAGGCGCGCGGCTTTTGTGCGGCGGGCGGCCGGCCACGACGAAATGCACGGCGTCGAGGCGGAAGCGTTCTCGCGCGGCGCGCGCGGCGGCGAGATGTCCGCGATGCACCGGATCGAACGTGCCGCCGAAAAGCGCCAGCGAGCGCACGCGAAGCGCGGGTGCGGAAACGGCGAGGTTCAATTCCCGCGTCCTTCTGAGGGGGCTTTGCTGTGGAGAGGCTGGCTGGGCGCGGGATGCGCTGCCGTTTCACGGGGCTCGTCGGTTTCGAGCGGACCAATTTCGATAGGATCAGTGGCGCGCGGCAGGGTTTCGAGGGCATTGGCCATGGCGCGCACGAGTTCCTTGATTCCTTCGCCGGTGGCCGAGGAGACGGCATAGAAAGGATAGCCGTGGGCGGCGCAGTGGGCGCGGAGGGCGTCGAGCGCGGCGCGATCGGTGGTGGCGTCGAGCTTGGTGGCGGCGACGAGGAATGGTTTTGCGGCGAGCGTCTCACTCGATGCGATGAGCTCGTGGCGGACGACTTCGAAGTCGTGCACGGGATCGCCGGGGGTGGCGCCGCTGCAGTCCACCAGATGGGCCACCAGGCGCGTGCGCTCGATGTGACGCAGGAAGCGTATGCCCAGGCCGGCGCCTTCGTGGGCGCCTTCGATCAGGCCGGGCAGATCCGCGACGACAAAGCTGCCGCCGACGCCCGGGCGCGGGCCGTCCACGGAAACAACGCCCAGGTGAGGTTCGAGCGTGGTGAAAGGATAGTCGGCAATCTTGGGGCGAGCGGCGGAGATGCGGGAAATGAGCGTGGACTTGCCGGCGTTGGGCAGGCCGACGAGGCCCACGTCTGCGAGCAGGCGCAGCTCGAGCCGCAGGTGGCGCTCCTGGCCGGGCTCGCCATCTTCAGACTCGCGCGGAGCCTGATGCCAGGGCTTGGCGAAATGCTGGTTGCCGCGGCCGCCACGGCCGCCTTTCGCGGCCATGAAGCGCTCGCCCTGGCGGGTGAAGTCAAAGAGCAGCTCGCCGGAATCTTCGTCGTAGACGAGGGTGCCGATGGGTACGTCGAGCACGGAATCGCCGCCGGACTTGCCGTGGCAGTTGGAGCCCTGGCCGTGGCGCCCGGAATCGGCGCGAAACTCGCGGTTGAAGCGGTAACGCAGCAGGGTGTTCTCGTGGATAGTGGAGACGAGCTCGACGCTGCCGCCCTGCCCGCCGTCGCCGCCCGATGGGCCTCCGCGCGGGACGAACTTCTCCCGGCGGAAGGCCACACAGCCGCGGCCGCCGTCTCCGGCTTTCACGTAGATTCGGGCTTCGTCAACAAACACGTTTTGCTCGTGGATGGGAATGCCTCAGGCCGGTCCCGCCGCTGGGGAAGCGACCTGAGCTACACCGGGGATTAGCTGGCCGGGGCCTCGGCCGGATGGACGCTGATGAAGCGGCCCATGCGACCCTTGTCTTCGAATTTCACGAAGCCGGATATCTTTGCGAACAGGGTGTCGTCCTTGCCTTGGCCGACGTTGAGGCCGGGCCTGAAGCGGGTGCCCCGCTGGCGTACCAGGATGGAGCCGCCGCTGACGAATTGGCCGCCGAAACGCTTCACGCCCAGCCGCTGGCCGTGGGAGTCGCGCCCGTTAGTTGAAGAACCGCCGCCTTTTTTGTGCGCCATAGTCGAGCCTCAGATTGAGATTTCGCCTACCTCAACCGCGGTGAGGTTCTGGCGATGGCCACGCTGAATCTTGTACTGGTTGGTCTTCTTGAACTTGAGAACGCGGACCTTGCGCGCGCGGACGTGGCCGAGAATCTTGCCGGCAACGCTGGCCTTGGCCGCGGCCTTGCCGGTGATCATCTTGTCGTCGGTGCGGACGGCGAGCACTTCGCCGAACTGGACCGCGTCCCCGGCCTGGCCGGGGAGGGATTCGACTTCAATCCGGTCGCCCGGCGAGACGCGGTACTGCTTCCCGCCGGCACGAATCAGGGCATACATGGAGCCTCCAGGAGAGTAACGGAAACAAACATTATATGAGGTGCGGGGAAGCGGCGTCAACGAGGAGTTGCTAGGATCGGTTGCCAGCGGTTCGAGAAGAGTTGAGGAGGGAGTTGGAGGAAAAAGAGGCGAGGTTCCATTCTGAAACAGTCCCGGTATGGAACTACAGGAGAATTTCTTCGACAACTAGTCCCGATATGGTCTTGACAGGACTCTGAACGGCTCGCAGACTCATTCCGGGGTTCGAGTTTTCTCTCGAGGGACTTTGACGCAACGCGTGATCGCATTGAGGCGCGTTACTGCGCGCCAGGTGTCTCCACCATCCAGCCGATGCAGCAGACTTGTCTTCGCGCTGTTCGCAGCGCTGTCGCTGCCGGTGTGTGCGGCCAGGGTGGAGGCGCAGCAGCCGGCGCCGACGTCTACGGGCGGAACAGCGGCGCAAGGGGTGCGAAGCGGGCAGACGGCGACGATTCTTTCTTCGTCGCGCGACGGGATGGGTGAATACCTGATCGGCCCGGACGATCTGCTTTCGATCTCGGTGCTGGAGTCGGCGGATCTGACGCGGGACGTACGGGTAGCTTCGGACGGGACCATTGGGCTGCCGCTACTGTCGGAGCACCTCCACGTAGCGGGGCTGACGCTCTCCCAGACGGAAGCGCTGCTAAAGAAGAAGTACCAGGAGAACGGGATTCTGAACGACCCGAACATCACGATCAGCTTGAAGGAACTGGAGAGCAAGCCGGTGACGGTGCTGGGATCGGTGAGGAGTCCGGGAGTCTTCCAGGTGAGCGGGCAGGTGCGGTTGCTGCGGCTGATCAGCATGGCGGGTGGATTCTCTGACGACGTGGGGAAAAAGGTTCAGGTGATCCGGGAAGACAATGCGGGAGAGCAGCACACCACAGACGTGAGTGTGGAGGACGTGAAACACGGGGCTCCCGAGGCGAATGTGGGGGTGCAGGGCGGGGACACGGTGAACGTGCTCTCCACGGGGGCGATCTACGTGATCGGGGCGGTAAACAGACCCGGGCGTTTCCTGCTGCCGTCAGACACGCAGGAGACAACGGTGCTGAATGTCCTGGCGCTTTCCGAGGATCTGAAGCGCACGGCGAAGGCTTCGCATTCGGTGCTGATCCGCAGGAAGACCGGGAGCAGCGAAGTGGAAGAAATTCCGGTGGATGTGTCGAAGATCCTGTCGCGGCAGCAACCAGACATCGTGGTAAAGGCCAACGACGTGTTGTTTGTGCCCGACAGCACGGCGAAGCGCGCGTTTGCGCGAGGAATGGAAGCTGCGCTGCAGATCGCCACGGGCGTGGTTTTGCTGGGCGCGGTGCACTAGAAACGCAGCAGTAGAGGGATCGGCAGGGTTGGCAGGCGGCAAAGTCCCGGGGGAATCAAGGGATGGACCCAACACGGCCCAACGGGCCCGGAAAAATGAACGGGGAAGGCGGGGAGCGCAAAGCCACGAGTGCGCTCGAGCGCGCGCGAAGCGCGCCAGCCTTGATGGGGGACGGCGGGAACCGGCGCACGCCGGCGATGGCGGTGGTGCCGGACCATCTGACCGCGGCGCTGCAGCTGCGCGAACTCCTCCGCATCCTGCACAAACACCGGCTGATGATCCTGGCCGTGGTGGCCGTGATGGTGGCCGTGGTGACCGTGGTGACCTACCGGATCAAACCGGTATACGAGACCTCGGCGCGGATTGAGATCAACGGCGAGACGCCCGACCTGAGCAACCTGCGCGAACTTTTCATGCAGCTTCCCTCCACGGAAGACTACGTACAGACGCAGGTGCGCATCCTGCAGGGCGACGATCTGGCCATGCAGACGGTGCGGGCCATGCGGCTCTATGAGGATCCGCAATTCGCGGTGCGGGCGGCGGGAAGCAATGCCAATGCGCCGTTCACTTCCACGGAGGAACTGCGGCTGATCGAGGCGTTCCACGGGCATTTGGCGGTCAGCGTGATCCGCTCGAGCCGGCTGGTAGAGGTGAAATTCGACAGCACATCGCCAAAGCAAGCCGCGGATGCGGTGAACACGATGGCGGACCTCTACGTGGAGAACAATTTCCGGAAGAAGTACGAGTCGGCCATGCAGGCGTCCGACTGGATGGCGGGACAGCTCCGCGAGCTGAAAGTGAAGATGGAGCAGTCGCACGAGGCGCTGGTGACGTACGAGCGGGACAACCAGCTCATCGCGCTGGACCAGGGGCAGAACGTCACGGTGACGAAGCTGGGCGACCTGAATAAAAGCCTGACCGAGGCGGAAGCCGACCGCATGGGCAAGGAGTCTCAGTACGAGCTGGTGAAGACGCACCGGCTGGACGACCTGGCCGCGGTGATGCAGAACAACATGGTCCAGGACCTCCAGAAGCAGCGCTCCCAGGTGGCGACTTCGCTGGCGGAGGCGCGGTCCACGCTGGGGCCGAAACATCCGAAGGTGATTCAGTACGAGCGCCAGCTCCAGGAACTGGACACGCAACTGGACGCGCAGAGAAGCATGGCGGCGGGACGCATCGAGAGCGACTACCAGGCGGCGTTGAACCGCGAGCAACTGCTGCGGCGGGCATTCGAACAGCAGAAGAACGAGGCGAACTCGCTGAACAGAAAGCTGGTGGAGTACAGCCTGTTGCGGCGCGATTACGAGACGAACCAGCAGCTCTACGAGGGCCTGTTGCAGCGGCTGAAGGAGGCCGGGATCTCCTCGGGGCTGCGGTCGAGCAACATTCACGTGGTGGACCGGGCGCGTCCGCCAATCAATCCGGTGCGGCCGAGAAAATCGCTGAACATCATGCTCAGCCTGATTGTGGGGTTGGCGCTGGGTTGCGCGCTGGCGCTCTTCAACGAGTATCTGGACAACTCTGTGAAGATCCCGGAGGACGTGGAACAACTGGTGAATCTGCCGGTGCTGGGGATCATCCCGGCGGTATCGAGCGTGCTCTCCTACGCGGCGCGGCGGAAGCCGCTGCCGAGGCCCGCGGCGGCAACGTCGGGTGCAACCTCGGAACTGGCCACGGTTTCGCAGCCGCAGTCTGTGGTTTCAGAAGCGTACCGTGCACTGCGGACTTCGATTTTGCTGTCCACCTCGCGGCATGCGCCCCAGCTCATCCTGATTTCGAGCGGGCAGCCGCGCGAGGGGAAGACGACCACGGCGCTGAATCTGGCCATCACGCTGGCGCAGCGCGGGGATCGCGTGGTGCTGATCGATACGGACCTGCGGCGCCCGCGCGTGCACCGTTCGTTCCAGATGACGAACGACCGTGGGCTGAGCACGTACCTGACGACGCAGGTGCCGGTGGAAGAGCTGGCGCGGCCGGTGCGGCAGGTGCCCAACCTGTTCGTGATCACTTCGGGGCCGACGCCGCCGAATCCCGCGGAGCTGCTGAGCTCGGAGCCGCTGGAGACGCTGTTCGCGGAATTGCGGCGGCATTTTGACTTCATCGTGCTGGACTCTCCGCCGGCCATCAGCGTGGCGGACAGCATGATCCTGGCGGCGCACGCGGACGGGGTGATGCTG
>DATFZR010000425.1:0-2219 GCA_035314265.1 Candidatus Acidiferrales bacterium | reverse complement strand
GCTGGCATCTATACCAGCTACGAGGACGCGCTGAAAGACGGGTATAAGCAGTTCAAGCTTAGCCCGTTCCTCGTAAAGCAGATTTCTTCCATTGAGCAAGCGCAGTTCATCTCCCGCTTCGTAGATCCGCGAACTGCCACGCGGGCTTCGTAGAGCCGATGCCTTTTTTCACGCAACAGTTTTCACCCCAGGGGCCCCTGATCAACGCGAGGATTGGTGTCAGTGCGGCGAGAAAAGCCGCGCTCATCGAACAGAAGCAGCCCGTTCCTCGCCAGTGACCATTCGGGCCCTTCTCGATACCGGGGCTAGCGCAACGTGTGTCGACCCTGAGGTCTTAAGCTCGCTCGGCCTGACGCCAACGGGAAAGGTGACGGTCAATACTCCAACGACGGGAAACCAGCCTGTAATGAAGGACCAATACGACGTGGGCCTCATTATTCATGGAGCTACGCTGGAAGCTCCCCCGCTGACAATAGAAAGCCTGCCCGTGTTGTCGGCGGAGCTTCACAATCAGCAAGGGTTCCACGCGCTCATCGGTATGGACGTCATAGGGACATGTCTGTTCATTCTGGACGGCCAGACCAAACTATTCTCGCTTGCCTTCTAGACCCGGACATCCTTCGAAAGAGGGTAAGTCACGAGGAAAGAAGAGGCAGACGGGCCCCTACCATCACTACTTTATAGGCGTAGTCGTGTGCGCCGGTGTGGTCGCGGCCTCTCTAACGACGCGCGGCACGGATTGACTTACCTGCGCGGTAGCGGGTTTCTTCTTCTTCGGCTTCCTGATTTCGCGTCTACGTGCGTCTTTGTTTCCCATACAGCAATTCTGCCATAAGGACGCCAGAAAACAATATCCCTCGAATAACGCAGGCCTTTAGCCCCTGAATCCATTCACCGCCATCGAGGAGCATTCACCCTTGACCGTCTCCGGCCTATCCCCAGCCATGCTGGAAGTCTTCGGCTCGCTGGTCACCTACACCGATCCCTCCGTCCTCCCGCCCGGCGTCTCTCCGGCCTGCCAGGACGTGCAGTTCACGCTCGAAGGCGTGCGCACGCGCGACGGCCTGGTCTCCGTCCTCGGCCCGCTCGCGGGCGGCGTCAACATCAACGGCCTGAAAACGCACATCACCCCCGCGGAGGATCTCCGCACGCTGGTCCTCGACAGCAACGGCAACCTCTACCGCGAAGTCACGCCCGGCTCTCTCCAGCTCCACACGCCCGGCCTCGCGGGCAATGCCTTCCTCGCCTCCACAACGCTCTTCGGCCGCGAATACCTGGCGCTCTCCGATCAATTGGTCGGCGCAGACATGCCGCGCCAATACGACGATTCCCTGAACCTCGATCGCGTCAGCCAGACAGGTCCCGGCGAGCCCCCCGTCGCCGTGGACGAAATCACCGCGCCCATCGCCATCGCCGCAAGCCCCAGCGGCGCATTCCAGGGCGCAGCGGCGAACATTGCCGCTTCCCCCACCGGCGCCACGCAGTCCGGCCTGATCTGCACGATCGCCACCACCACCGCCCACGGCTGCACCGCGGGCCAGAGCGTCGTCATCGCCGGCGTCGGCGTGGCGGGCTACAACGGCACATGGGTAGTCGCTTCCGTGATTGACGCCACGCACTTCACCTTCGCCAATACGCTCACATCTCTTGCAGCCAGCGGCGGCGGAACCGCCACGCCGCTCACGCAAACGGTCACCATCCAAACGTCCACCGCGCACGGCTTCTCCGCGGGCCAGACGGTGGCAATCGCGGGCGTCACGATCGCCGCCTACAACGGCTCCTGGGTCGTCACCGCAGTTTTCGACGCCACGCACTTCCAATATCTGCTGCCCGGGCAAACCGGCCTGGCCGCAAGCGGCGGCGGCACCGCGCAAATTGCCGGCAACATCTCGCCCGGCGTCCATCAGATTACCGTGTTGTTCCAAACACGCCAGGGCTACATCACCGCGCCCGCGCCCCCGGGCCAGTGGACCGCCGCAGGCGGCCGCCGCGTGGTGGTCAGCAACATTCCGGTGGGTCCGTCCAACGTGGTGGCGCGCATCGTCGCCTTCACCGGCGCGGGCGGCGACAATTTCTACTACGTCCCGTCCACCATGGTCCTGGCCAACGATGTCTCCACCTCGCTCACCGTGGATTTCTCCGACACCATACTTCTCGCCGCCCAAAACGTGGACGAACAGTTCAGCCTCGTCGAGCTCGGCGAGTGCGCCGGCGTCACC
>DATFZR010000424.1:0-11865 GCA_035314265.1 Candidatus Acidiferrales bacterium | reverse complement strand
ATGGCGGCGCTCAGGGGGCAATGTCCACCACCTCGCGCGCCATCGTCGTTTTCAGGAACTCCCTGGTCTTCTCTTTGTCGAACTTCGGGTCGCGCGCCTTTATGCACAGGAAAAACCGGTCGCGCGACGCCAGCGCAAACCGCGGCACGTTGAACACGGGATGGTACGGTGTGGGCAGCCCGTTCAGCGCCAGCAATCCAAACACGCAGGAAAGCGCCGCGAACAGCACGGTCATCTCAAACGTGATGGGGATGAACGCCGGCCAGCTGTTCAGCGGCTTCCCGGCCACGTTCAGCGGATATCCGAAAACGCTGCCGTAGTACTGCAGGAAAAATCCCGAGAAGCACCCCACCACCCCGCCGATGAACACCACCAGCGGCAGCCGCGTGTGTTCGAAGCCCACGGCTTCCGCCAGCCCCTCGACGGGCAGCGGTGTGAACGCGTCCATGCGTTTGTAACCCGCCTCGCGCGCCTTGTGCGCCGCGGCGAGCAGGTCCTCCACCGTATCGAATTCGGCCATCAGGCCGTAGAGTCCTCTTCGGGGCATCGCCGCTGCCTTAGCTCTCCAATTCCGGATTCGGATTGCGCACGCGCGCCAGATACGTGGTGCGCGGCCGCACGTTCAGCTTCTCGAGCAAACTGTAGTTACGCTCCTGCGCCTTCAGCCGCGAGACGCGGCTCGCCGGATCGTTGATGTTGCCGAACACCAGCGCCTGCGTCGGGCACACCGCCTGGCACGCCGTCACAATCTCGCCGTCGCGCAGCGGCCGGTCCTGTTTCTCCGCTTCGATCTTCGCCGCCTGGATGCGCTGTACGCAGTACGTGCACTTCTCCATCACGCCGCGGCTGCGCACGGTTACGTTCGGGTTGCGCGCGCCGTACAGGCTCGGCGTGGTCCAGTCCGAGAACAGCGAGAAGTTGAACCGCCGCACCTTGTAGGGACAGTTGTTCGAGCAATACCGCGTGCCCACGCACCGGTTGTACACCATCTCGTTCAGGCCTTCGGGGCTGTGCACCGTCGCCCCCACCGGACACACGCCTTCGCACGGTGCGTTCTCGCAGTGCTGGCAGAACATCGGCTCGTAAACCGTCTCCGGGTTCTCCAGCTCTCCGCGGAAATACGTATCCACCCGGATCCAGTGCATCTCGCGCCCGCGCATCACTTCGGTCTTGCCCACCACCGGACTGTTGTTCTCCGAGAAGCACGCCATCACGCACGCGCCGCAGCCGATGCAACTGTGCGTGTCCACGGCCATGCCCCACGAGTAGCCCGTGTAGGCGAATCCCGGGTACATCGTGAGCCCCGCCGTGTTGTCCACTTTTTCTTCCCGGGCAAACCCGGGGTTCTTGCGGAATTCGGCGAGCGTGGCCACGCGCACCAGGTCGCGCGCAAACGCAGCTTCGCTTTCCTCTTCCGTTGGGTGTCCCGAGCGATCCACCACGTGATGGTGCTGCGTGGCCGCCAGCGGATAGGTATCCCCGGTCTTCTCCACCTGCAGCCCAGGCGCCGTCCACAACGCCGTGGCGCTGCGCAGCGCACCGGCGTCGAATCCCTGCCCGTTGCCCACGCGCCCCGCGCGCCGGCGTCCATAGCCCAGGTGCAACGTGACCACGCCATCCGCCTGCCCCGGCAGGATCCACACCGGCGCGGTGACCTGCCGGCCGGAAAGCGTAAGCTTCACTACGTCGCCGTTCGTCACGCCCAGCTTCGCGCCCGTGGCCACGCTGAACATTGCCGCGTTGTCCCAGGTGAGCGTCGAGAACGGCTTCGGCAACTCCTGCAGCCAGCCGTTGTTGGCAAACCGGCCGTCGAAGATCGTCGGGTCGGGACGGAAGATTGCTTCGAGCGCTCCCGCCTGCGCAGCAGGCGCTGCGGTCGTAGCGGGCGGGCGAGCCACCAGCGCGACCGGTTTCACGGGCAGCGCCGTGCCCGCGGCAATGCCGTCGTGCAGCGAAGTCTCCCAGTACGCTTCAAACGCCTTTTCGTCTTTGTCCTTCCGCTGCGCCTTCCAGTAGCCGCGCACCACGTCGTGCGCCGTCTGTCCGGCCTTGCCCTGCAGCACCGCCAGCAATTCGTGCGGCGACTTGCCTTCGTAAATCGGCGCGATCAGCGGCTGAATAAAGGTGACGGCGCCGTCGTAGGCGCGCGCGTCGCCCCACGACTCGAGCGAATGCGCCTCCGGCACGTGCCAATGGCAGAGCTCAGCCGTCTCGTCCGCGTAAATCCCCATGTGCACGCGCGTGCGCACATTCATCAGGCGCTGTGCAAATTTCAGTTCGGCCGGCGAGGAGTACACCGGATTCACGCCCAGAATGAAGAGCAGGTCCACGGCCTTCCCATCGCGCATGTCGTCACAGAGCGCGCCGAGCGACTCGATCCCGTTCACCGGCTCGACTTCCAACGGGTCCGTGTACTCGACTGTATGGCCCACGTTGCCCAGCGCCACGTTCATGGCATGCGCCAGCGCGTGCACCGCGGGCGGCTGCTGCTCTCCCGCAATCACGAGGCCAGTGCCGTGATGGCTTTGCAGGTCGCGCGCCAGCGCCAGAAGCCATTTTTCCGGCACGCCCGCGGGCAGCGTCGCGCGCGGCTCGTCAACAGGCAGCGCGGCGGCCACGGCCAGCGCCCGCGCAAAACCTTCGATCTCTGACGCCCGCAACGGCAGCCGGTGGTCCGCCATCGCTCCCGTGTTCGACGGCGTCGCCTCCACCACATACAGCCGGTTCATCCGCGATTCCGGCCCTTCAATCTTCCGCCGCCCCATGAAATCCCGCGCATGCCGCAACGCGCCGGGCCCGCTGCGCAGAAAATCCGCATCGAGCGACAGGATCACTTCCGCCTTGTCCAGGTGGTAGACGGTGTTCACGTAGCGCCCAAACGCCATCCGCCCGCCTTCACGCGCCGCGTCCCGCCCCACCGGCTCCCACTGGTGCCACTTCGCTTCCGGGAACGCAGCCAGCACCTCGTGAATCTGCGCGCCCAGCGCCGGCGAAACGATGGAAGGCGTCAGCAGCCGCATGCCGGCGCCCCGCTGGCGCTTCCGGTCCTCGAGCTGCGGGCCTAGAAAACCCACAAACGCGTTCCACGTGCTCACGCGCCCTTCGCGAATCACCACCGGCGAGCGGTCCGGATCGTAGAGCGTGAGTATGGAAGCCTGCGCAAACGTATCCGTCGCGCCCAGACTGCCCGGATGCTGCGCGTTGCCTTCCACCTTCGTGGGCCGCCCCATGTGGCTTTCCACCAGAAGCCCGATGGCGTCTCCGCCCGATGGGCTGTTCATCGCCGTGGCGTAGAAAAGCGGTTTCCCCGGAATGATTTCTTCCGGCGCGGAAACGTACGGAACGATGTGCTGCTCGGGAAGCTTTGTGCACGCGCTCAGCCCCGCCAGCGCTGCCGACGCGGCCATGTACTTCAACATGTCGCGCCGCGGCATGCCCCCGTCCTTCTCCTCTGCGGGCTCCTTCGCGGGGTCGTGCGGAAATTCGTGGTGCAGAAACTCGCGATACTCCGGCGTTCCGGCCAGCTCTTCAAGGCTCTGCCAATACTGCCGCCCGCCGCTCGATGCGAGCCGCGCGCGCAGAGCGTCCAGGTTCAGCCGCCCGTCCGGGCCGCTGTGGCCGTCGCCCGCGCCGCCGCAGTTTCCGTTTTTGTCGTGATCCGTCATCGCTCGCCCGTCCGTGTCTCTCTCATCCCGCTTTTCCGCTCGTCACTCGTCACCCGTCCCCGCCTCACCGGTGGCACGTCGTGCAGTTCGTCAGGCTCTGCACCTTATAAGCCTTCACCAGCACCGCCCCCATCGCGTCCTGGTCCGTGTATTCCCTGCCCTGCGCGGACACCGCATGGAATTTCGAAGGCGGCTCGTAACGCGCGTTGAACACCTGGTCGCGCGGGCGCACGTACTTCTCCGGCTGCCGGTGGCATTCCGTGCACCAACCCATTTGCAGCGTGTTCGCCTTCCAGGTGAGCGCCATCTCCGCGATGGGGCCGTGGCACGTGGTGCAGCCCACGCCTTTGTTGATGTGGATGCTGTGATTGAAATACACAAAGTCCGGCAGCGCGTTCACGCGCACCCACTCCAGCGATTTGCCCGACCGGTAGCTGGCGCGCACCGGCTCCAGCATTTCGCTGTTCGTCCAGATCTGCGAATGGCACGTCATACACGTCTTCGTGGGCGGCAGCCCCGCAAACGACGAATCCTCCACCGACGTGTGGCAATACCGGCAGTCGATGCCCAGCTCTCCAGCGTGATGGCGGTGGCTGAACGGCACCGGCTGGTCCTTCGCCAGGTTCACGTCCGTGTAGTACGGCGACCCGCTCAGGCCGTAGAGCGCGAAGCTCAGCACCAGCAGCACGAGCAGCGAGCCATAAATGCTGACCCGCGAGATCGTGTTCGTGCTCCGGTGGAAGATCTGCGCCATCGCGTTTTCTCGCGCTCTCCGTTCGCCCTCAGGCCTTCTTCTGCTCTCCCGGCTCCGGCACCAGCCCGCGCATCTCGAAGATGGCGATCACGGGCAGGAACCGGATGAACAGGAGGAACAGCGTAAGGAACAGCCCGATCGTCCCGACGTACGTGAACCAGTCCCACTTCGTCGGGTAGTACATCCCCCACGACGACGGAATAAAATCGCGATGCAGGCTGGTCACCACGATCACAAAGCGCTCGAGCCACATTCCCACGTTCACAATCAGGGAAATCACAAACAGCACCGGCACGCTGTTGCGCACCCGCCGCAACCACATCAACTGCGGAATCACGATGTTGCAGGCAATCAGCGACCAGTAGGCCACCGCGTACGGGCCCGTCCAACGGTTGTGGATCATGTACGTCTCGTTGATGTCGCCCGAGTAGAAGGCCATGAACGTCTCCATCATGTAGCCGTAGGCGACGATCAGGCCCGTGGCCAGCATCACCTTCGCCATGTTGTCCAGGTGGCGCATGGTGATGAAATCTTCCAGCTTGTAGTATTTGCGCAGCGGGATGGCCAGCGTCATCACCATCGCAAAACCCGAATAGATGGCGCCGGCAACGAAATACGGCGGAAAGATCGTGGTATGCCATCCGGGAATGATCCCCACGGCAAAGTCGAAGCTCACCACCGTGTGCACGGAAACCACGAGCGGCGTGGCCAGCCCGGCCAGCAAGAGCGACGCCGTCTCGTAGCGGTGCCAGTGCACCGCCGAGCCGCGCCAGCCCATGGCCATCGCGCCATACACCACCTGCGCCGCACGCGCCTTCGCGCGGTCGCGCAGCGTCGCCAGGTCCGGCAGCAGCCCCACGTACCAGAACAGCAGCGAAACCGTCGCGTACGTGGACACGGCAAACACGTCCCACACCAGCGGGCTGCGGAACTGCGGCCACGTTCCCATCGTGTTCGGATACGGCGTCAGCCAGTAGAACAGCCATGGCCGCCCCATGTGCAGCAGGGGGAACATGCCCGCGCACGACACGGCAAACAGCGTCATCGCCTCGGCAAAACGGTTGATGGATGTCCGCCACTTCTGGCGGAGCAATAGGAGGATGGCGCTGATCAGCGTCCCGGCGTGGCCGATGCCGATCCACCACACGAAATTGACGATCGCGAATCCCCACCCCACCGGGATGTTGATTCCCCAGATGCCCACGCCCTTCACCAGCAGCACGGTCACCGCCAACTGCAGCAGCAGGAACAGGCAGATCGCCACACCCAGCCCCACCCACCACCCGCGAGGCGTGCGTTTCCCTAAAACGATCGAGCTGATTCTGTCGGTGACTGTGGCGTAGGAATGTCCAGGTTCGATGATGGGAGCTGTGTGCTGGGATGACATGAATCGTTCAGGCTCCAGAACGACCGCTCATCTCCGTCCACTACTGCGTCCCCGCGCCCGGCCTGTCAAACGGCGCACGCGCGGTTCTGCTCCTCGAAACCGGCCCACACTGCCCTGCGGAAACTGTCTGGTGTTGGGAAGGACCACCGTCTCGTGCGTTCGCCGGCCGGGAACCTTCTCCCGCCGGCAGACACGCTCGCCTCCCCGCGAGTGTGCCGCCATGCCGTCCGCAAAGATGCCGGCAGGCGCTGGCGGGCAGTAGAATAAAACCGGGGGAATGCGGAAGCAAGGCGAATCCGGCAGCACGGCGGGTTATTTTGGCGAATCCTCTGGAAGGTTTGAAAGGTTTACGACGTCCGGTGGCGATGCCGAGCGCCTGCCCAGCCGCCAGCAAAGCAATACCAGCAGATCCCCCGGTCGCGCCGCACGCAACCTGCCCTAATTCGCCGACACCGGCCGGGCCACCTCGTCGTCAGTAACCGTCACGTTGTGATGAATCACCGTCAGCCGGGTCGCGATGTTCGTTCCCTCGCCCCGCAGGCTTCCCTTAAACGGATATTTCACGCCGTCCACATCCTTATAGTCGTCGTAGCGCTCCACCGTGGTGGGCGACGGCGAGAGCGGGTTCTCAAAAATGTCCGTGCGGAATCGCAGCCACGTCTCCGCATCAAAGTAGAGCCAGTGCAGCGTCCCGCCCGGCGCTGACGCCTCCACCACAATCGCCAGCCGCCCGTCTGCCGTGCGCTGCCCCATGGTCCTCGCGTGCGGATAAATCTTCGCCAGCTCCACCTCGAAATAGAAATCCGCCTCGGCGCGGGCATCGGCTCCCCGCGCCCCTTCCGTCACCTTCACCGTGCCATTCGGGTCCTGCTCCCAGCTCGCCTTCCCATCAAAGCCTTCACGGAACACCGTGCCGTCCGCCAGTGTGGCGATGGCAAGATTCTGATTCGGCGCGCGCTCGTACTGGAGCGTTGTGCCCGTGCCGTCAATTCCCTCGATGCGGATCGTGCCGCGCGTGACGCGCGAGGTGAGTTTCTGCCACGCCTCGTGCCCCCCAATGGCCTGCGCGTAGCGCTCAAAGATCTCGCGCGCCGCAGGCGCCACGGCCGCCGCGGGCTTTGCCGGCGGAGTTGTGGCCGGCGCGGCGGCCGCCGCACCCTGGCTCTGTGCCCCTGCCTCCGCGGGCTTCTGCGGCGCCGGATTCTGCCGTGCGCCCGCCGCGCCGGGCCACACGCCGGCCAGTAGCACCCCCGCCACAACGAAAGCGATGCGTCTCATATCCGCCTTCTCCCTCGACTGCCGTGCCCGTCCGGCTCCTCGCCGTCCGTCGCGGCCAATTTGCTCCCGGCACTTCTCTCTTGACACTTCTCTCTTGACACTTCCGCTTTGTCTCTCGAAGCTTCCAGGTGATTCTACGTCGGAAACGGCGGCGTAGAGTTATTCAGATCGCCAGCAGTGCAGAATCGTGCAGCAGGAGCCTCCATGAGCACTCGCGAACAACAGACCCAGGAAACCCTCTCCCGCCGGCGCCGCGATGCGCTCGTTCTCTTGCTGGCCTGGGCCGCGGGAGGCGTGGACGCCATCGGCTTTCTCGGCCTGAACCACGTTTTCACCGCCAACATGACCGGCAACACCGTGCTCCTGGGCCTGGCCCTCGGCGAAGGACGCGGCCTCGCCGCCTGGTCCAACGTGATTGCCCTGGTAGGCTTCGGCCTGGGCGTTGCGCTCGGCGCCCTGATTGTGGCCGGAGGTGTAAAGCCGGGTGAGTGGGATCGCCGCATCACCTCGGCCATCTTTTGGGAGGCCATGATGCTCGCAGCCTTCACCCTGCTCTGGCATCTCACGCCGGGCGGCGCGCTCCGCAGCTCCCTGGCTCTCTATCTTCTGATTGCCCTCTCCGCCCTTGCAATGGGGATTCAAAGCGCCGCCGTCCGCCGCCTGAATCTCCCCGGCGTGTCCACGACCTACGTCACCGGAACCATCACCACCCTCATCGCCAGCGCTACCGGCCGGCTGCGTGGCGCTGCACCGAAACCTACGCCGCCCCAACCGGCGGGCGAACCCGTCGCCGCCACCGTGCCGCCCGCAGGACACGCAAGACTCCAGGCCGGCGTGCTCATCCTCTACGGGCTTTCCGCGCTGGTCAGCGGCCTCATCCAAACGCGCGTCCCGTGGCTCGTCGCCGTCCCGCCGCTCGTAGCCGTCGGCGTCGTCCTCCTGCTCGTCTCCTTCCATCACCGCGAGCACGAATCCCGCAGCGAAGCGAGGTCTTGAGGATTCTCCGAAAAAGGAAGAAGCAATCAGCGGTCGATGCCACGCAGGGGGTTCGGGCGGGTCGTGCTCCCCACCAGTCACCGCCTCTAAAGTGCCCAGGGTGGGAGTCGAACCCACACATCCCTTTCGGGATACAGGATTTTAAGTCCCGTGCGTCTACCAGTTCCGCCACCCGGGCGATACAACTAAGCGTAATGAATGAGGGCACCCACCGCAACACATGTCCCTCGCCTGCGTGAGGGCCGCTCAAGCGCAACCGCGAAACTAAATGAGCGAAGCTGGATGAACGGAACTAGATGAACAAATACACATAAACCGCAAACCCCACCGCCGCCAAGCCCGCGGCCGCGGCCACGGCCCACAGCAGATTTCGTTTCTTCGCGGCCATGGCGAACGTGGCGATGATCACCCCCGCCTGCGCCGCCAGCATCCCAAAAAAGAACCGCTGGCTGCGCCGTTCGTGGCGCTCGGCGGTGAAGTTGCTTCTTCGCACCTGTAGCTCGAAGAGATTAGCGACGGACTGGTTCAATCGAGATTCGGTGTCGTAGCGCTGCGCCATGTAACGTAATCGCGCCGCGACGATGTCCCGGTGATTCGGTTTGCCGGCGGAATCGCTATCGAGCTGCTCGACCACCTTTTGGCCGGGCCGCACCTCAGCATCGAAAGCGTTGGCACGCTCCTGGGCCGCCCGCACCGCGGCTTCAAGCTTCAGGTCGTCCACCTTTTCAATCAGCGCGGTCAGTTCTTTTTCCGGCCCGCCGGCTGCGACGGCGTCCTGCGCGGCTTGGGTTGGCGCGTCCAACTGCAACGCGGCGGGCGCGACGGGAGGCGTGAAGGAGCCGAGCGTCGCGGCATCGAGGGGCCGCACCTCCGCTGTCGTTTGGAGAATGTCGAGCGTACTGAGCTGCAGCGCGCTGCGCAGCCGTTTGGCCTGGAAGAACTCCCATTGGTCGCCCGTCTTGGATTGCTGCTGCGCCCCCACGGACCGGTAATACTGCGCGCGCGTCATCTCGCTGGAAGCCAGCCCGGCGAGCATGGTCGCGATCACCGTCATGATGATGGGCGTGGCGCTTAGGATTTTTCCCCACAGCGTCTGCGGAACGCTCGCTTTCAGCTCGTCCGGTATCTTGATCTCGGCCACCGTGTCGTCTCCATTTCCCCGCTACTTCTCCGCCGGCTTTCTTCCCGTGGGACAGGCATTCTTGCCTGTCCGTTTCCTTAATGAGCAGAGCGTTGTGACCGGCCTCGTGCGGAACGACACCAGAGGCAGGGCCTCGCCTTTACAATGTTTCCTTCTCTTCCCTCTCTCTCGCTGCTATCTCTACTTCTCCGCCGGCTTTCTTCCCGCGTCCAGGTTGTCGAAGTTCAGCAGCGTGTTCAGCACCAGCGCATAGCTGCCCCGGGTCTCCCCGCGATAAATCGGATTGTTCGAAAACATCACCACGTGCCCGCCGCCCACCGGCACGTCGATCACGGAGGCATGCTGCGCGATTTCACCGCCGCCATCCACCAGTCCCGAGACGAGCAGGCTCTTCTGGTCCGCGTACCGGAAAATTACCCGGGGCCGCGCCGCCGCAGGAATCACGTTGATTCCGTTGCGCAGGTCTTCGCTCGTCACCGGCAGCGCCTCCCACGCCTCTGCGTGCGCTTCCTCCAGCTCTTCCCTGCCCGCGCGCCCGGGCACGAAATCGTACTCCTCCACCGTGCCGCGTCCCGTGGGGCGCCCGTGTTGCTCCGCGCCCAGCCGGCGGAAGCGTTGCCGGCCCACGATGTTCGTCAGGTTGAAGATCGGCCCGTTGTCGCAATATACAGACAGCTTTTCATCGTAGCCGTAAGCGATCGGACTGGCGCCGTCCACCATCTGCGTGCGCAAAACGCTGCCCACAATTCTCATGTGCTGCGCGGGCGCTACAGACACGCCCGTGGCCAGCCCCAGCGACGCCGCAAAGTTGGCCGTATCCATCACCGTCACCAGCACGCCGCCGTGCTGCACGAAATCCTGCAAGTGCGCCAGCCCCGTCCAGCCCAGCCCCGGACGTATGTCATCCGTCGAATCGTTCTTTCCGATGTTTGGAGTTTCCGCCGTAGTCTTCCACGGAATTGGGTTCCCCCAGTTGGCCGGCCTCCCGTGAACGATGTTCTGCGGCGTCCCCTGATAACCGATGGGAGGAAAAAGAATCACGTCGTAGCTGGCGTTCAGATTGGCATCCCTTGCCGCTTCCTGCGTGCTGATGTAGGTGTAAGGGATTTTCAGGCCGTCGAGCGTCTGCCGCCACCACCCTTCCGTCTGCGTGCTCAGCCAGGTGTGCAGCAGCGCCACGCGCGCCGCCCGCACGGGATGCGTCTTCACAGCCGGCGCCGCGGCAAGGCCATACGCCTGCAATCCCGCATCGGCGACGGCGGCCTGGAGTTCCGCCGCGCCCGCGTTACGGATAAGAAAAGACCCGCGATTGAATTTCCGTCCGCCAGCCTCAAACGGCTCCTCAACCGCATCAATTGCGGCGCCTTTCAGCCGGTAACGCAGCGAAGCCAGCCCCGGCTCCGCATTGTTGTTGATCGCAAAAATAGTTCCGCCACCGCTGACGCCGGACGGCGCTCTCACATCCGCCACGCGCTCCATCGGCGCGTCGAGCACCTTCACGTCCGTCACGCGGACCACCTGCGTATTGAACAGCTCCCCAAACGTCCACCCTGTGTCGTCGTAAGGCGTGCGCTGCGGATCGTCCGGACTCCAATACTGGTAGTCGAGCAATGTGTCGGCCATGCGCGAGTAAGGCTGGTCCATGCGAATGATGTAGCTGCCGGCGGGAAATTCGCGCGTGGTCGCAACGGGCGCGACCGGTGCGGCCGCGGGCTTCGCAGCGGCGTCCTTCGCCGTTCGTGGCGCGGGAAGCGAGACGCTGAAGGCCGCCGTGGCCCGGAAAATCTCGCAGCTATGGAATTGCAGGATGCGCAGGATTTCCGCCTGCGCGCCCGGGCGCGGATCTCCCGCGGGAAGCACGTACGCCGCCGGACCTTCCCCGCCCGGCTTCGCCACAGACCGCTTCGCCTTCAGGTAAAAGTTCTTCAGAAATAAGTGCCGGTTCTCGGCGAAGTAGTGCAGCGACACCAGCACGCCCGTCTCTTCGTAATTGTTGTTGTCCCGCTGCGACCACACCGTTTTCGGCAACGGCGGATCCTGCCGGTACCACGTGCGCGAAGAATCCTCCGCCGGGATCAGCCGCTCCACCGTATCCGCTCCCGCGTTTCCAAACGTCTCGAAAAGCCGGCTGATGCCGTTGTGCATCATCGCGATCGATTCCAGGTACCCCGGCGACCAGTTGTCGAACTCGCCGTGCGTAAACACGCCCGGCATCCCGTATTTCGTCATGTCCGCCACGGTCCGCCACCCGATCAGTTCCCATTCGTTCGTGAGGATGGGGTCCACCCAGGCATTGAACGGGCCGTCCGTGGCCGTCGTGTCGTAGAGAAACGGCACAGACTCGTGCAGGTCGTGCAGCACCTGCGCCTTCCAGCCCACGAATGTCCGCTCCACGTTCTGCGAGAGCTTCAGCGTCGCCGCCATCGCGTCGCGGTTGTTGTCGTGCGCCACGTATTTGCCCCAATAGAGCAACGGCGGCCAGTTGTCCTTCGGGTGCGCCAGATGCCAGCGGTAAATGTCCACCATGCGGTCGCGGCCATCCACCTCCACCACAGGAGTAATCAGCGTCACCACGCCGTTGCGAATCTCCTGGATGTACGGACTCTCGTCCACCGCCAGCCGGTAGGCCATTTCCATCATGGCG
>DATFZR010000423.1:0-9398 GCA_035314265.1 Candidatus Acidiferrales bacterium | reverse complement strand
AGACACCGGGCGCGTGCTGGAGCCAGGGATGCTGGTGACGATCGAGCCGGGGATTTACATACCGGAAGAGAAGCTTGGCGTGCGCATTGAGGATATTATTTTGATTACGGGAACGGGTGCGAATCTGCTGAGTGCGCGGTTGCCGCGCAGCCCGGACGAGGTGGAGGCGGTGATGGCGCAGGGGCGGGCGGGGCGGAAGTAGGGCTTCGCGGGGCGGAACGGCGCAGCTGTGGGCCAGTCCAGAGCCTTGGTTCGGAAAGGCGCGCGGGCCCTTCCTTCGTCAGGGTAAACAGAAATGCCCGCGCCTCTACGGGGGCTTCCTTGACACCCTCGGGTGCATTTGCTAGCCTCCGCACGTTATTTTGCGAGTGGTGATTTCTACAGGGTTTTCGCGCCCATAGGAAGATTTTCGGAGGTTAGATGGAGCGGCTCGAAGCTCTATATGAGCTGGCGACTTCGTATCATTCCTGCCGGGACACGGAAAGCCTCCTCAAAGCCTTTTCCCGCGACCTGCGTGCAAGACTCGGACCCCAGGCGGTGCTGCTGTGGCTGAGGAATGGCGCGGACTCGGGCCTGCGTTGCCGCGACAAATCGTTTGCCGCCGGGGAACGTTTTGAACCCAAGAATGATGTGGCCGACGGCCTGCTGAGCGAAGTGATGGAATCGCGCGGCGCGCGGCGGCTGGGCGCGGCGGAAAAGAAGGGCGGGCTGCTCTCCCATCTCGAACCTGCCTACCGCGACCGCGTGCAATCGGCACTCTATGCTCCGATTCCGGGATCGAAGGGGACGGCCGGAGTTGTGGAGCTGCTGAATAAAACGGGCGGCGAATTCACACCCGAGGACGCTACCTACCTGGAAGAAGCGGCGCGGATGACGGGGCGCGCGCTGGACGCGATTCACACGGCCGATGTGGAGCGGCACGCGCAGTTCGAGACGCTGGAACGGCTGACGGCGCTCTACGACATCGCGCGGATTTTCAACTCGACGCTCGAACGCGAAGCGCTGTGTCCCATCGTGACGAATAAAATCCGCGACATCCTGGGGGCGGAAGCGTGCAACCTGTGGCTGGTGTCGCAGGACGGAGAAACGCTGGAATTCGCGCACCAGGATGGGGAAGATCCGACCACGGCGGAAGACGGAACGCTGGCCATGGGCGAAGGATTCGTGGGTGTGGTGGCCCGCGACGGCAAAGGGCGCCTGGCCCCCAACGCCTCGACCGAGGCCCTGCTTGATGCCCGGCGCGATGCCGCGGAGGGATTCACCATCGCGTCTGCGATGGCTGCTCCACTGTTGAAAGACGAACGCGTGCTCGGCGTGGTGGAAGTGCTGAACAAACTCGATGGCGGCGAGTTTGACGAAGACGACATGTTCTTCCTGGACAGCGTGGGCGAGCAGGCGGGCCTGGCGGTGCACAACGCCAACCTGCTGGAGGCGGAACGCAAGGTGCACGAGCTGGGCGCGCTGTTGGCCATCAGCAAGGAAATCACCTCGACGCTCGACCTGGACCACATCCTGACAACGCTGGTGCACCAGGCTTCCGACGTGCTGCCGTTTGAACATTGCGCGATCGGGCTGTTCGACGGCGCGAAGTTCTATGTGGCGGCGGTATCGGGGGAATCCGAGGTGCCGTCAACGCCGGAGACGAAGCGCCTGCGCGAAGTATTGGAATGGGTGGGAGGCGAAACGGAAGCGGTCTCGGCGAACCAGTCAGAGGACGGGTGGGAGACGTCGCCGGCGAAACCCGACCCGCGCGTGATTCCCTACCTGACCGAGCGGAAGATGGCCGGGTTTTATGCGAAGCCGCTGCGCGACGACCAGGGCACGCTGGGCGTGATCGCGCTGGAAAGCACGGAAGCGGATTTTCTATCCGAAAGCCATCTGGAGACGCTGGAAATCCTGGCCAGCCAGGTGACCGTGGCGATCCGGAATGCGCGGCTGTATCAGAACGTTCCGCTGATCCGGATGTGGCAACCGATGGTGGAGACGCGGCAGAAGCTGCGCGCCGTTTCCGGAGGGCGGCGGATCGAACTGCTCACGCGAGCGCTGGTGGTGGCCATTGTGCTGGTGGTGGTGCCGTGGCCGCTGCGCGTGGACGGCACGGCGCAGATCGTGCCGGCGCAGCGGCGGGTGGTGACCGCGGAGTCCGAGGGAATTGTGAAGCAGGTGTTCGTCCACGAGGGGGAGTCCGTGGCCGCGGGCGCGCCGCTGGCGCAACTGGACGATAGCGACATCCGCGTGCGCCTGGAAGCGGCCCGGGCCTCGCTGGCTCTGGCGCGGCACGACCTGGCGGAAGCCGCGGACAGGCGGGACGCGCAGGCCTCCGGGCGGGCGCGGCTGCACATGGAGATCGCGCAGGCGGCCGTGGACCTAGAGACCGACAAACTGGCCCACGCGCGGCTGGTGGCGCCGATTGCGGGAGTTGTGGTGACTCCGAAAGTGGAGGAGAAGGCGGGCCGCCTGGTGACGCGCGGCGAAACTTTTTGTGAACTGGTGGACCCCAGCCAGATGGTGGCGGAAATCGCGTTTCCGGAAACCGATGCGCCGCTGGTGAAAGACGGCGCGGGCGTGGTGTTGAAGGTGAATGCCCTGCCCACGGTTACTTTTCACGGTTCGGTGGAACGCCTGGGAACGCAGGTGGTGGCAACGGAGGGCGAACAATACTTCCAGGCGCGCGCGGTGTTTGAAAATGCGGGCGGGCGCCTGAGAGACGACATGGCGGGGCGCGCCAAGATTGACACCATCGGAGGATGGGGAGGAGGCACCTGGCGGCCGGTGGGATACGTGCTGCTGCGGCCCCCAGCGCGGTGGATGTGGCGGAAGATCTGGAGCTGGCTGCCGTGAGAGAACGCGAAATGGAACCCCGGCGAGCGGACGAGGATCGGAGAAAGCCAATGAGATGGACGGGGATGCAGTGTGCCTCGATTGCCGCTGTGTTTTTGGGGGCGATTGTGGCCGCGGGGTGCAGCAGTGAATCGGGCGGGGAGCGGGTGGCCGCGGCTCCGGCGCGGCCGGCTGCTGTGGCGCCTGCCGCCGCGAGCGCGGCGCACGCGGCGGGGATGACGCGAGAGATTCCGGCGCTGCTGACGGTGGAGCATGAGGTGGACGTGGTGGCGGGGCGCGACGGGCTGGTGATCGATTTGGCCGTGGATGAGGGCACGCGGGTGGAATCGGGCGGCCTGCTGGCGCGCCTGGACCCGCGGCAGGTGGAAGTGCAGCTCGAGCAGTCGCGCGCCGACCTGAAGATCTCCGAGTACAACGTGAAATACAACGAGGCGGAACTCCACGCCAACGAGGCGCGCTTGGAGCGCGCGCAACTGATGTTCAAGGAGGGTCTGGGCAGCAAGGCGGACCTGGACGAAGCGGAATTCAAGGCCAAAGGCTCGGCGTACGATCTGGAAAGCTGGAAGGCCAACGTGGAGAAGCACCACGCGGAAGTGCATGCGCTGGAGCTGGAGCTGGAGAAGACGCGCATCCGCGCGCCGTTCGGCGGGGTGGTCTCGCGGCGGTACGTGCGGCAGGGAGACGCGGTGGTGAAGGGCGCGCGGTGCTTCCGGCTGAGCCAGCTGAGTCCGCTGCTGGTGGAATTCCAGGTGCCGGAAACGGATTCGCGCAAGCCTGCGGTGGATCAGAGCGTTCGCGGAACGCTGGCGAGCGATCCGAGCCACACGTTTGAAGCGAAGATTACGCGTGTGAGTCCTGTGGTGGACGCGGCCAGCGACAGCTACGAGGTGACCGCGGCGCTGGTGGCTCCCTCCGCGGACCTGAAGCCGGGCATGGCCGTGCGCATTGCGTGGTCGAATCCGACGGCGCCGGCGCCGCGGCCCTGAGCCATGCGGCTCGGAACCACGACTCTGAGGGCCCAGGGCGCCATCGCGCGCGCCCTGCGGCGCCCGAAACTCCGAAAAGACCTGCAAATCAGCGAGCAGGTGGTGCGGGGTGAAACCAGCTTCGTCATCAAGGTCCCTCATCTTTTCAAGTACGCCCGCTACGGTCCGCTCGAATATAGCGTGCTGAAGCACGCCGACGGCACGCGCACGACCGAAGAGATCGCCGCCGTTGTGAACGCCGAGGCCGGCGAGGAGGCGCTGGGCGAAGCAGAGGTTGCCGAATTCCTAGAGTCCACCGAACCGGACATCTGGGAAGAGGGCGTGGGAAAAAAGAACCTGGCCATCCTGGAGAAGATCCGGGAGGAGCGCCGGGAGCGGGTGAATACGTCGAGCCTGCTGTACATTCATTTTTCGGCGTGGAACCCGGACCGCTGGCTGAGCGACATCCTTCCCTACCTGCGGTGGATGTACACGCCGGGATTCGTGGCGTTTTCGGTGCTGCTCTTCATCATCATGGGCGTGATCCTGGCGGACAACTGGGCCCGGGTGACGCATGACACGGTGGCTTTCTACACCTTCTCGGACAAGACGCTCTACGACATATGGGTCTTCTGGATCATCCTGTTCGTAGTGATCGCCGTTCACGAGACCGGCCACGGGCTCACCACCAAGTACTTCGGCGGACAGGTGCCCCGGATGGGCTTCATGCTCATTTACTTCGGGCCGGCGTTTTTTACCGACACTTCGGACATGCACGTGTTCGACAGACCGTCGAAGCGGCAGTGGGTGATCTTTGCCGGGCTATGGATCGAGATGGTGATGTGTGCATTGGCCACGATTGCATGGTCGCTGGCTCCTCCCGGCTCGTTCTTCGCGAACATCTGCTACTCGACGCTGCTGCTGACGGGCGTCTCGGGGCTGGTGCTGAACCTGAACCCGCTGATGAAGTACGACGGGTACTACGCGCTGATGCAGTTCCTGGAAATCGACAACATGCGCGAGGACGCCTTCGAGTACCTGCAACTATGGCTGCGGCGCCACGTGCTGCGCCAGGATGTGGTGGTTCCCCATGTGGGCAGGCGGCGCCAGCGGATTTTCCTTATCTACGCGTCGCTGGCGGCGCTCTACGGGGCGTTTGTGCTGTTGCTGGTTGCGGGGTGGCTCAGGAATTTTCTGGTGCGGCGGCTGGGAGAAGGCTGGGGCTATCTGGCCACGGGTTGCGCGGTGTACCTGATGACGCGCAAGCGCATCGCGCCGCTCGTGGCAATGCTGCGGAACCGCCTGCCTGCGTGGAAGGAGAGTTTTATGGCCTGGAAGATGACGCGATTGCAGCAGGTGGGAATCGCCGCCGCCGGGCTGCTGCTGCTGGCGCCGCCGTTCACGCGCACGATTACCAGCGAGTTCCAACTGGAGCCGGCAGGGCGCGCCGAAGCGCGCGCGCTCACGGACGGCTGGGTGGAACGTGTTCTGGTGCACACGGGCGAGCGCGTGGAGCGGGGCCAGGCCCTGGCCGTGCTGCGGAACCCCGAGCTGGATGCGCACCTGGTAGAACTGGGCGCGGAACGCTCGCTGGCTGAACAGGCCATGCTGGAGGCTCGCCGCCGCCGCGACACGGAGGCCGCGGACGTGGCCTACCGTGAATATGAGGCCCTGGACGAAGCTGTGCGCGAGACGCGGACGCGCCAGGAGCGGTTGATCCTGGAGTCCCCGGCGCCGGGTGTGGTGACCACGCCCGACGTGGAGCAGAACGTGGGCGAGTTCCTGCACCAGGGCGGCCTGTTCGCCAGCCTTGCGGACCGGGGCGTGATGCGCGCCCGTATCCTGGTGCGCGATTGGGAACTGCAAGACGTGCAGGAGGGCACAGCAGCGAAGCTGAGCGTGCGTGCCTATCCTTACCGTAGCTACGAGGGACAGGTGAAACAGATTCTGCCGGCAGCCGCGGCCGATGAGCCTGTGGCGCTGCCCAAGAGCCCGGAACGCGCCGGGCGGCGCCTGAGCAATTACTTTGCGGTGACGCTGGAATTTGCCAACCCGGATGGTTCGCTGCGTGAGGGCATGACCGGTACGGCAAAGATTTACGGGCCGCGCAGGTCGCTGGCTTGGCAGTGGGCGAGGGGCGGATGGCGCTGGCTGAGGTCGATCATCTGGTAGTTGGAGGTTCTACGGCGGGCTGAAGAAGGCAAGGGCCGCCGAGGAGGCGGCCCTTTGTGTGAAACTCCGATTGCAGCCTGGAAAAGAAAGTCGATCGTCTATTAGCCCTTCTGAGCGATGCTGATCTTCAGAGTCTTGGTTCCCTTGAGCTTCTTGCCCTTGTTCAGCGTCTTCTTGGCCATCTTGAGTCCCTCCAGTTTTTGTAGGTTTTGACTTCTCGCCCTCAGCGGCCGGTAGAACGAGGAGCATTTTAGGCGCCAACCCCCCGAATGTCGATTGGTTGCGATAAGCACAAGAAAGGGCCATCCAGGATGGTAGATGGCCCTTTCCCTAAAAGTGAGGAAGGCCGCCGCCGGGGGGACGGCGGCAGCCTTTGGGGTTGGGGCGGAGAAAACTCAAAAACCGAGTACTAGAATCAGCCGGTGCAGCTACTTCCTGAGCGTTTTCGAAGATGAGAGGCTCTTGCCGTGGGCCAGTTTCTTGCCCTTCTTGGACGATTTCTTGGTCATGTCTGCTTCCTCCATACGCTGCTCTTACCTAACCCGCTTGCGCGGTAGAGAAGAGCACTTTGTGAGCCAAACGTGAGGGAGGCCTGGAGAGCGCAGCGGGTGCCTGAACAAACGACTTGCGGGCAATCGGGCCACGGCAAAGGGGTGTCAGCCGCCCTCGAAGGGGAGAATTTCCCACCCCCGGGGAAACTCTCCCCCTCGGAAGCGGCTGGATCGAAGCTGCGTCCTGATCCGCGGGGGGAAGGGGGAGAAACGCGTTCAGGGTGGTCTTAACTGGGGCTCGGCTCGTTTCCGGCCGGGGGGTCGCCGACGCCGGCAGGCCCCTCAAAGAAGTAGGTCGAAGAAAAGGGCCATCCCGCATGCGCGGGATGGCCCTTGAGCTTGAGGCTTGGGGGTCTTACTCCCTTACGGCGCGCTCGACGATCGCCTTTTTCAGGGTCTTCGCTCCCGACAGTTTCTTGCCTTTCTTCAACGCTTTCTTGGCCATTTGGAGCCTCCACTCTCTGGACTTGCCTGCTTTGCCCGCCTGGGGCTTGCAGTAGTGAGAGCATTTCTTCGGCCAAAGGCCTGCAGCCCGACCGATCGCGCCCGCGAAAGAATCAAAGGGGTTTGCAGGTGCCGGCCAGCGCCTGCATAGGTGAGGGACCCCTTGGAGGGGGGGAATTATCCCCGTCCAGGGGGGTGACATCCACGAGGCGAGGAGGAATCTGGGGCTACTGAGGCGCAAAAAAAGGGCCGTACCGCGGCTGCGGGACGGCCCTGGAATTCAAAGCGAAGGCTTGGCTTAGCTGGCGCTGAGGCCGCCCGGACGTGTGGAAGAAACACCCTTCAAGGTCTTCGCGCCTGCCAACTTCTTCCCCTTCTTCAACGCTTTCTTTGCCATTTTGAAATCCTCCCGATGATTTTTTTCTTTCGCCCTCATGGGCTGCATAACGTTGAGCATTTCGCGCGCCAAACCTGGGGATGGTTTCCCACAGGGGGCTGCGCTGCAAACAAAGTACTTAACGGCGCAATCACCTGGCAGCCGGGCGGGTATTCCTCCTGACAGGTGAAAATCCCCCCCCATGGGGAAGTTTCTCCCCTCAGCGGGACGCCTCGCGGACGTTTATGGTGCCCCGGCAGGCTCGCGCGCCGCACCGGCAGGGCACGCGGAACGCATCGCTGGGGAAGGCGTAGTCGTAGGCGAGCTCCTCCCCCTTGCGGATCCTTCTCCGGGTGACGCAGAAGGCGTGATTGCGAATGTTTACGAGCAGCATGTTGGGCTCGCAGCTGTGGTTGATGAGCTCGGCGCCGCTGCCGCCACGCTCCCCGTCTATGGCCCAATAGGGGTTCAGGCGGACGAGATAGAACCGCCGGTTTCTGCGTTGCCGGCAGACCCGCAAGAGGCGCCGCGTGGTTTCCGCGCGCGAGATGCGCTCCCCCGTGTATTCAATCACCTTTTTGCCCTTCGGAATCGGCTCCAGGGCGAAGACGCCGAACCTGTGGACGCGCGAGCGCCCCACACGCAGGCGAAAGAGGGCATAACGCGGGTCGATCGCTGGAATCGAGCCTCCTGCCTTGGCGGTGCGTCCCATGCGGCGCCTAGAGGCTGTGCTTCCGGCACAGGTACTTCATGCGGTCTTTATTGACGCCCAGAAGCCTGGCCGCGTTGGTTTTCACGCCGTCGGCCTGGGCCAGGGCCGTTTCGATCCAGCGCTTCTCGTAGGCGTCGAGTTCGGATTCCAGGTCGAAGCCGGAGGGCGGCAGGCGCATGCGGCCGCGGGAATCGCGGCTGGCGGCCTGCACGATGTCGCGCGGCAGGTCGCTCAGATCTACCTTATGGCCGTCGGTCATGAGGACGATGCGCTGCAGCGCGTTTTCCAGTTCCCTGACGTTCCCCGGCCAGCGGTAGCTCTGCAGGGCCTGCATGGCCTCTTCCGTGAAGGCCTTGGTGGGAACATGATTGGCCGCGCAGTAGACGCGGGCGAAGTGGTTGACCAGCAGGGGAATGTCCGCGAGGCGCTCGCGCAGCGGCGGCAGAAACACAGGGACGACGTGAATGCGGTAATAGAGGTCCTCGCGGAAGCGATTCTCGCGCACCGCTTCCTCCAAGTCCTCGTTCGTGGCCGTCAGCAACCGGAAATCCACGGATACGGACCGCTTGCCGCCCAGGTGAATGACTGCGTGATCCTCGAGCACGCGGAGCAGCTTGCTTTGGAGGGCCAGGGTGAGCGTGCCGATTTCGTCCAGGAAGAGCGTGCCGCGGTGCGCCAGCTCGATGCGGCCCTCCTTGGTCTCCGTTGCTCCGGTAAAGGCGCCCTTTTCATAGCCGAAAAGCTCGGCTTCCATCAGGGTTTCGGGAAGGGCGGCACAGTTGACGCTGGTGAAGGGACGGCCGCGCCGGTCGCTCAGGTCGTGGACGGCGTGCGCGATCAGCTCCTTGCCGGTGCCGCTCTCCCCGCGGATGCACACGGTGGTGTTGGTGGCCGCTACGCGCCGCACCAGGTCGAAGACGGGCCGCATCACGTCGCTGGTGCCGATCAGGTTGCCCAGGGACTCCTTGCGCTGGAACTGGTCGCGCAGGATGCGGTTTTCACGCTCGACGAGCAGCTTTTCGATGGCCCGCTCGACGATGGGGCGCAGCACCTGGGCGTCCACGGGATAGCCGAAGAAATCGTAGACGCCCGCCTCCATGGCGCGCACCGTGGTGGCTTTGCGCGGATCGCGGCTCAGCACGATCACCATGGTATCCAGGTCGCGCGAGCGCAGCCTCTCGAGCAGGGCTTCCAGGCGGCGGTAGCTGGCTGCGCCCGCTTCCAGGTTGTAGAGGATGAGGTCTGGGCGAGCTTCTTCCAGCAGCGGCCATTCCGACTCTTCTTCGGTGGTCTGGAATACCTCGAAGTCGGAAATGAGTTCGCTGACCACCGGCTGC
>DATFZR010000422.1:0-7186 GCA_035314265.1 Candidatus Acidiferrales bacterium | reverse complement strand
AAAGTTCTCAACAACGTGATGCGCGTTTACCAACTCATTTGGCGCATCCGCTCTAGGATGAGCTCGCTGTAGTGATTCATGTGATCGGGCCGTCGCTTCAGGGGCAGCGGTAGAATTGCGGCGAGTCGGGCCGCTTCTTCCCGGTCGATACGCCTGGCTGAGGTTCGGTAGTAGTAGCTGCACGCCGACTCCGCACCATAGACACCAGGACCCCATTCCACAACGTTGAGGTAGAGTTCCAAAATGCGTTGCTTGCCGAGGACCAATTCGGCCACCGGTACAAGTGTGAACTCGGCACCCTTGCGGAGGATGGAGCGGTCGGTTCCGAAGAACAGGTTTTTTACCAGTTGCTGCGTAAGGGTGGACCCACCGCGAATGCGGCCGCCTTCCATATCCTCTTCAGCAGCAATTTGCATCGCGTGCCAATCGAATCCATGATGCTGGTAGAAACGCGCATCTTCCGCGGCGATCACAGCGTGCTGAAAATCGGGCGAGATTTGGCTCAGCGGAACGAATTCGTATCGTTCGTGATACGGCGCATGATGAATCCATGCCTGCAAGCGGCGCTCTATGTGCACCGCGGTGGTCGGCGGGTCGATCCACCGGGCAGCCACAAGAACCAGCACAGCCAGCGACCAAAGAAGGGCCACTGCGATGAGGAACCAGCGAACGACGGAACGGAAAGTGAATCTCCGACGCGCGGCCTTCGGGGCTATATCTGGATTTTCAGCCACACTTCAGAATAATCGTTTGAGCTCGATTGCCATAGTGCTTGACGAGCCGCAAACCCACGGAACCCCCGAACCCCTAGCCTCGTATTCAATGGCAGGGGGATTCGCCAATGTGGAGCTTACTGGAAGCCGTGGGGCAGGACCTGCGCTACGCGCTGCGGCAACTGCGGAAGACGCCGGGATTTGCCGTGGTGGCGATTCTGACGCTGGCGCTGGGAATCGGAGCGAACACCGCCGTCTTTAGCGTGATGGATGCGGTGCTGCTGCGCGACCTGCCGGTACGTAATCCGCACGAACTGGTGTACCTGCACACATCGGACTTCCCTGGCGGACAGACGGGCTACGGCGACACGTCCATGCGGATGCAGGTGTACGAAGCTTTGCGCGCGGAGAAACGCATTTTTGCGGACCTGATCGCGTGGGTGCCGCTTTCGGCGGGCGACACCGTGCCGGCGCGATATGGCGCGGAGCCGGAAGAGATCCGGGCAGACATGGTGAGCGGCAACTTCTTTTCGGGGCTGGGCGTGGGGGCCGCGCGCGGGCGCACGTTCGGCATGCAGGATGAGCAGGGGCATACGCAGACGGCGGTGCTGAGTTACGGATATTGGACGCGGCGGTTTGCGCGTAATCCCTCGGTGCTGGGCGCGACACTGTTTATCAAGGGCGTGCCGTTTACGATCGTGGGAATCGCGGCGCAGAAGTTCGTGGGACTCGACCGTGGGGCGGCGACGGACGTGTGGGTGCCATTCCAGGTGAGCGATGAGGTGCGGCCGTGGGGCACGGCTGCGAAGAGCCCGGACCGGCTGTATGGATCGGTGTGGTGGTTTCTGCTGACTATGGGACGCCTGCAGCCCGGGGTGAACCAGACGCAAGCGCTGGCGTACCTGAACCCGATTTTTCAACGCGCGGCCTACGAGGGGCTGACCGCGGCGGACACGGGGCCGCGCGATAAGCCTTTGGTTCTATCGTTCACGGATGCGCGCGGGATCGAGGGGACGCGGGAAACGTTCGCGCAGCCGCTCGAGATACTGATGGGAATGGTGGCGCTGGTGCTGGTGATCGCGTGCGGGAATATCGCGATGCTGCTGATCGCGCGGAACGCTTCGCGGCACCGAGAGTTCAGCCTGCGGATGGCCCTGGGAGGGAGCCGCGTGCGGCTGTTCCGGCAATTGCTGACGGAGAGCACGGTGCTGGTGGCGGGCGGGGCGGCGCTGGGCTGGCTGTTTGCGGTATGGGCGACGCAGGCGCTGGCGCGGTGGAGCATGCTGGACCGCAGCCTGGACCCGGATGCGCGCGTGCTGTGGTTTACGCTGGGGGTATCGGCGCTGGTGGGCTTTTTGTTCGGGCTGGCGCCGCTGCGGAACGCGCTCGAGGCGGCGAAGAGTCCGGCGCTGATGGCGGCGAGTTCCGCGACGTATCAGGATCGCAGAAGCAACCGGTCTGGGCGGGTGGTGATCCCGCTGCAAATGGCCATGTGCGTGGTGCTGCTGGTGGGCGCGGGCCTGCTGGTGCAGACGCTGCGCAATCTGGAGACGCTGGACCTGGGGCTAAAGACTTCGGGCCTGCTGGTTTTCGGGCTGACACCGCAACAGCGGACGGGCACGGATGCGGAGACGGTGCAGTTCTATCGCGACGTGCTCGACCGGCTGCGGGCGCTTCCGGGCGTGGAGTCTGCGACGGTGATGCGGGAGCGGCTGGGCGCCGGGTGGAGCAGCAACACGACCGCGTACGTGGACGGGCAGAAGCCGAAGGTGAGCGGATCGGCGAGCATGCGGTGGAACGGCGTGGGACCTGATTTCTTCCACGTGCTGGGCGTGCCGATGGTCGAGGGGCGCGACGTGAACGACGGGGATTCGGCGGGGGCTCCGAATGTGGTGGTGGTGAACCAGACCTTTGCCAAGCGGTACTTGCCGGGCACGAGCGCGCTGGGGCATACGGTGGCGTACAGCAACAGGGCGGACGCGAAGCAATACACGATTGTGGGGGTAGCGGCGGACAGCAAGTACACGGAGGTTCGCGAGGCGTGGCGGCCGATGGCGTATTTCCCTTACACGCAGACGCCGACGGATGCTTCGATGACCGTGGAGCTGCGCACGGCCGGAAGTCCCGCGGCGTTTCTGCCGGAGGTGCGGCGCGCGATGAAGGAAATGGCGCCGGACCTGGCGCTGCTGCAACCGAGGACGCAGGAAGAGGAGTTCTCGAATTCAATTTCGCAGGACCGGCTGTTCGCGCGGCTGGCGATGTTTTTTGGGGTGCTGGCGGTGGTGCTGGTGGCGACGGGGCTGTATGGAATCCTGGCGTACAAGGTGGCGCGGCGAACGGCGGAGATCGGGCTGCGCATGGCACTGGGAGCGCAGCAGCACCACGTGCTGTGGATGGTGATTCGGGAGAGCCTGGTGCTCTACATCGTGGGAGTGGTGCTGGGGCTGCCGGCGGCGATTGCGGTGGGACGGCTGCTGAAAGCGACGCTGTTTGGATTGCAGCCGGAGGATCCGGTCACGTTTGGGATTGTGCTGGCGGGAATCGCGGTGGTGGCGCTGGCGGCGAGCTTTGTGCCGGCGCGACGGGCGTCGTCGGTGGACCCGATGGTGGCGTTGCGGTTTCAGTGAGCGCGGGCCGACGACGAGGAAAGAAAAACCGGGACTCGCTTCGCTCAGCCGGCTCCTTCCTTCGTCAGGACAAGCGGAAGCCGCGCTACGAGACGGCGCTACGCTGTCTTCTGGACTTCGCCTAGTTTGCGCATGCGGGCTTGGAGCTTTACGCGCAGAGTGGGTGGCGTGTTGCGATTGAAAGCCACCAGGTACCAGAGAGGCTGGGTGCGGTCCTTGCACAGGCGCGCGAGCGTGGCAGGATCGGAATTGGGGTGTCGCGCCACATTTTCGCGGATGGCTGCGTAGGGGTGCTTGGACAAACGTCCGAGAGTCTTCGCCGTTGTTTTGGGATGCTCGCTGATGAGGCGCAGCAGATAGAAATCCTGCGGCGGGGCCTGGCGAGCCATCAGGTCGAGGGCGTCGGGGCCGGTGGAGGCGTTGAGGACGACGCCGACTTTCATGTCCCAACCGGGGTTGATGGCGTCGAGCTCCTTGGTGCGCGCGTGGATCAAGGATTCGATGGCCCTGCGTTCGGCCATCAGCCGCGCGCCCGGAAGGGTGCTTTTCTCCACGGAATCCAGCACACGCAACAGGTGCTGCCGCTCGCCGAAAACGATTTGCGACGTCCGCGGGACACGACCGTCCTGCGGCATCCGCACTAAGTCTGCGCGCCTCATGCTTCTCCCCCAGTGGGGCCGTTTGGGCCGGCCCTATTCGAACAGGCGCTGAGTGCCAGGTGACAAGGATGGGCTGGGACACCAGTGCCGGTTGAAATTATGCGGACGGAGGAGAGGAGCCACAAGCGGGGGGGTGGGAAGGGGTTCCTGTCCGGCAATAGGAGTGCTGCGGGGCCTGCGGGGGGGCAAACACAAAGCCCACGGTCAGGAAGGCGCTGACCGTGGCTACCAAACCACCGGAGGGGGCCGGTTCACGCTAGAATGCTTACATGGGCGCATTCGAAGAGCATCGTGAAGAGTTGGAATACTACGAGCAGATGTTTGGACGGCAGCGCGGGCGGCTGGCTGTGGCTTTGGATTTGGTGACGAACGCGCTGGTGCTGGCGGGGCAGCACGCCGTGTATTGCCACACGAGCTTTGGGCCGGGCAAGCCGAAGCGTGACGTGGAAATGATGGGTGGCGAACTGGTGAAGGCGAAGGAATTGATCCAGAGCGTGATGGAAGAGATGCGCGCGACGGGCGGGGACGGGCGCTGAAATCTTACAGCACGGCCTCCTGCCGGCGCGGCTTTCGCGCGGGGATGGCGCTGAGAAGCTGTCTCACGGCGTCTCAGGGCGTCTCAAAGTGACTCATTTCGCAGTGTCTCACGTGAGACGTGCCTTGTCTCTCCTGTGTGCAAATCTCTGTCAAGTTTCCCCTATACATCGCCGAATGAATCAGTTAGGGTGACTTTCCCGAAGGTGATGGCCTGTGGAATTTGAAATGCACAGCCTTTTCCACAGTTGAAATTTTACTCGGGGGTACCAATGAAGATCTCGTGCAAGCAGATTGTTCGCAAGCTTCCTGCCTACATTGAAGGCGGACTGGACGCGCAGCAATACCGGCAGTTGAGCGCGCATGTGCGGAGCTGCAAGCATTGCGGCATCGTGTCGAATTCGGTGCGCAACACCATGGCCATTTACGAGGATCGCAAGGTGCTGGAATTCGAGCCCGGCCTGGTGCAGAGCGTTCCGGTAACGCCGCATCCGCTGCCCGCGAAATAGCTTCGCGCGGGATTTGCCGGCCGGTTCGGCGCGGGGCAGTGCGGGAGAAGCGCGGTTCAGTGCGCCCTGAGAAAGGGATTCGATTCCCTTTCCTCCGCGATGCTGGTGACGGCTCCGTGGCCGGGATAGACGCGCGTGGAATCCGGCAAGGCCATCACCTTTTCGTGCAGTGAACTCAAAATCGCTCGCAAATCACCACCCCACAAGTCCGTGCGGCCGATGCTGCCGGCGAACAGGGTATCTCCTGCGAGGAGCCATCCGGTGTATCCCGGAGGGCGTCTGATGGCGGGGGCTTGCGCGGCCTGCTGCCCTGGCGGCGCGGGAAGGCCCGGGGGACCCGGCAGAGTTCCATCCAGAGGGATATAGAGGGACACGCTGCCCGGCGTGTGTCCCGGGGTATGCAGGACTTGTGCCTCGTAGCCTCCCCAGCGGACCGTTTCTCCCTCGTTGAGCGGGGCATCCACTTTGACGATGGGCGGGGCGGGAACGCCGAGCCATTTGGCCTGCACGTCCATGCGCTGGTAGAGGGGCAGGTCGTCTGGATGCATGAGGACGGGCGCGCCGGTTACTTCGTGGAGGCGGGCGAGGCCGCCGACGTGGTCGATGTGGGCGTGGGTGCTTAGGATGGCGCGAACTTTAAGGGCGCGGGTGCGGAGGAAGTCCAGGATGGTTTCTACCTCGTCGCCGGGATCCACGACGATGGCTTCGTGGGTTTCGCTGTCGCCGAGGATCGAGCAATTACATTCGAGAATGCCTACGGGGATTACTTCGTGGATTAGTTTTTGCGTCATGGCGATGAGTGGCGAGCGGAAGTATAGCATCGGGGAATGTGGGGGGCGGGGCGGGGCGCGGATTGAGGCTTGGGGTGAGGTGGGGATCGGAGCGCGGGCCCTTCCTTCGTCAGGGTAAACAGAAATGCCCGCGCCACTATTTTGCTGGGGACGCGGTGCTACACTACGGGTTTCATGGTCTGCCCGGGTTGTAGCGTTGAGATTCCGGATAGCAGCCGCTTCTGCGCTACGTGCGGCAGCGCCGTGGACATGTCGTCGGCGCCGACGCTTGATTCGACGCCCGTTGTGGCGGCGCCCACGACTCCTGCGACGCGAAGAGCGGACACAGCCGCCGCTGCGCAAGCGCTGCTCCCGCCTAGAGTACCTGTGGCCCCTTCGTCGTCTCCCCTGCCGCGTCCTGCCGCGGGCGGACACTTTCCTCCTGGCACGGTGCTCGGGGAACGCTACCGGATCGTCTCGATATTGGGCCGTGGAGGCATGGGCGAGGTGTATCGCGCTGACGACTTGAAGCTGGAGCAGGCTGTGGCGTTGAAGGTGCTGCCGGAGGCGCTGGCAAACGACAAAGAGGCGCAGGCGCGGTTTATGCGCGAGGTGCGCGTGGCGCGACAGGTGTCGCACCCGAACGTGTGCCGCGTGTTCGACATCGGCGAGGCAGACGGACTGCACTTCATCACCATGGAGTACATCGATGGCGAGGACCTCTCGACGCTCCTGCGGCGCATCGGCCGGCTTCCGAGCGACAAGGCACTGGAAATCGCGCGGCAGATTTGCGCGGGCCTGGCTGCGGCGCATGACGCCGGGCTGCTGCACCGCGACCTGAAACCCGCGAACATCATGATTGACGGACGCGGGAAGGCGCGGGTGACGGATTTTGGATTGGCAGGACTGGCCGGAGAGATCGCCGTCGCCGACCGGACTGCGGGCACGCCGGCGTACATGGCGCCGGAACAGTTCAAAGGGGGCGAGCCTTCGGTTCGCACGGACATCTACGCGCTGGGCCTGGTGCTCTACGAGCTGTTCACGGGCAAGCGCGCCTTCGACGCGAAGAATTTTCAGGAGCTGGCGCGGCAACGCGAGCAGGGGACGGTAACGAATCCCTCGTCGCACGTGAAAGATATCGACCCGCTGGTGGAGCGCGTAATCCTGCGCTGCCTGGACGCGCATCCGGGGTCGCGTCCGGCGAGTGCGCTGGCGGTGGCCGCGGCGCTGCCGGGCGGCGACCCGCTGGCCGCGGCGCTGGCCGCCGGGGAGACTCCTTCACCGGCCATGGTGGCGGCGGCCGGGAACGAGACGGCCATCCGGCCGCGGACGGCGTGGCTGCTGCTGATCGGGGCGCTGGTGTTCCTGGCGGGA
>DATFZR010000421.1:0-6938 GCA_035314265.1 Candidatus Acidiferrales bacterium | reverse complement strand
CGGAGAGCAGGGAGGTTGCGGCGGAGCGAGGGGTGCCTATTGAGTCCGGGGCAGGGGGATGGGAAATGCGTGTCGTGCTACTATCCCGGCACCCCGCCCAGAGTCTTCATGCGGCAGCCAGCCGCCAGGGAGGCAAATCGTGAAGCGAGCCAGGCCCAGCAAGCCATCCGCGCGCGAAAAAGGCGCGGGGTTTTCCCGGCGCGAGTTTGCAGCGCGCGCCACCGTCGCCGCCGCGGCCCTCGCGGCCAATCCGGCCGCCGTGTTCGGCGCGGCCGCTGCACATGTTGCCGCAGTCCTGCCGCAGGAGGCCGCCGGAGGCAAACCGAAGCTTTCGCCCGGAGCCATGGCCGAAGTGGAAGCGAAGGTGGCGGACGTCTTTCGCCGCTATGGAAGCAAGCTGAGCGACGAACAGAAGGCTGATATACGCCGCCTGCTGGGCGATGCGCAGGTGCAGCTCGAAGCGCTGCGTGCGTTTCCGCTCGAGAACAGCGACGAGCCCGCGACGATTCTTCACCTGGAAGGCCCGCCCGCGCACCGCGCGCCGCCAGCGCCGTCCACTGCCGCACCAGCGGCCGGCAAAAAGCCGGCCGGCGGAGGCGCATAGCCATGTACGTCGAAGAGGTGCTCTTCCTGACCGTGCACGAGCTGGCCGAGCGCATCCGCACCGGGGCCATGAGCCCCGTGGAACTCACGGAAAGCTATCTCGAGCGCGCCAAGCGGCTGGGCCCGCAATGGAACGCCTACGCGCTGCTCACGCCGGAGATCGCGCTCCAGCAGGCGCGCGTGGCGCAGCAGGAAATCCGTTCGGGGCACTATCGCGGGCCGCTGCACGGCATTCCATTTGCGGCCAAGGATTTGCTGGCGGTTCGCGGGCTGCCCACCACGTGGGGCGCGCGGCCGTACGCCTCGCAACATTTTGATTACGACGCGACGGTCATTACGCGCCTGCGGCAGGCGGGGGCGATCATGCTGGGAAAAGCGGCGATGATCGAGCTGGCCGGAGGCATGGGATATCGCTACGCGACTGCATCGCTGACGGGCGCGGCAAAGAATCCGTGGAACACGGGCTGCTGGACGTGCGGGTCTTCCAGCGGTTCAGGCGCCATCGTTTCGGGAGCGCTGGCGGCCTTTGCCATAGGCACGGAAACGTGGGGCTCGATTGTGTGTCCCTCGGCGTTCTGCGGAATCAGCGGCCTGCGGCCCACCTACGGGCGGGTGAGCCGGCACGGCGGAATGGTGCTGTGCTCCTCGCTGGACAAAATCGGGCCGATGGCTCGCAGCGCTGCCGATTGCGGCACGGTGCTCGCCGCCATCGCCGGGCACGATCCCCTGGACCCGAGCTCGCTGCCCACGGCGGATGCAGCGTTTGCCTATCCGGGAGGGTACGCAGCGCCGCGGCCACTGCGCGTGGGCTGGATTGCCGAGCAAATGAAGGACGCGCAGCCGGGGGTTCTGGCGGCTGCGGGCGAGGCGAGAAAGGCGCTGGAGAAGGCGGGAGCGAAGGTGGCGGAGGCGAAGCTGCCCGAGGGGCCGTGGGAGGCCGTGGCGGGAGTGGTGGTCTCGGTGGAGGGAGCGGCTGCGTTTGACGATTTGATTTCCTCGGGGCGCGTGATGGATCTGACGGACCCTTTGGGAAAAATCGGCGGCATGGTGAACCAGCAGATTGCGGGCACGGATTACCTGCGGGCCATGCGCATTCGCGGCGTGTTGCAGCGGAAGATCGCCGAGATGTTTCGCAGCTACGACGTGATCGCGGCGGCTTCGGAAAACGTGGTGGCTACGAAACTCGACGCCAACCTGGAAACGGACATCCCCGGCGCAGACCCGCTCGGGGCCATCGGGAATTTGTGCGGCCTTCCGGCAATCAGCGTTCCTTGCGGATTTGATGAGAAAGGGTTGCCCGTGGGACTTCAATTCCTGGGGCCGCCGCTCGGGGAGCATGCGGTGCTGGCGGCTGCGGAGATGTATCAGCAGCATACGGACTGGCAGCATAAGAGGCCGCCGGGGAAGTGACCGGAAGCCCGAGCTGCGGAAACCCTTCGCGCTTGCGGCGCATCATTCTGTCATGTTCACAATGAAGACCTTTCGCGGGAACCTGGGACGCGGTGCGGCCGGGTGGGCGCTTGTGGCGGCAGGCCTTATGGCTGCCACGGCGTTTGTGTGGCGTGCAGCGCCCGCTATGGCATCCCGCTGGGAGGCCGCGGGCGGCGCAGATCCCGGCGCCGAAAGCGACTCGACGCAGATCCAGATGGGGGGCGCAACCATCATGGTGAATTTCGCCTCGGGGAGGACCGACCTGGCCGAGCCGCGGCTGCTCGCCTGGGTGACGCGCGCGGCCCGCGCGGTGAACGCGTATTACGTGGGTTATCCTGTGCCGCGCGCCGAGGTGAATGTGCGCACCGCGCCCGGGCGCGACGGCGTCTTCAGCGGCTTCACGTTCTGCCCTGATTCGGGACTGCTGACCACGCGCATTGCCGTGGGGGAGCATACGACCGAGGAGGAACTGGCCGACGACTGGATGATGACGCACGAACTCGTCCACATGGCGTTCCCCTCCATGGAGAGGCGGCACCACTGGATCGAAGAGGGCATGGCCACGTACGTGGAGCCGATTGGCCGCGCGCAGGACGGCCAGATTTCAGCCGCGTCTGTGTGGCAACAGCTCGTGGAAGGGTTGCCGAAGGGCGAGCCGGAAGTGGGCGACCGCGGCCTGGACAATACGCACACCTGGGGCCGCACGTATTGGGGTGGCGCGCTCTTCTGCCTGATGGCAGACATCGGCATCCGGCGGGAAACTCACAACCGGAAGGGCTTGCAGGATGCGTTTCGCGGGATTGTGGCAGCGGGCGGAACGATGGATCGCGATTGGTCCATCGAGCGCGCGTTTTCCACGGGCGATAAGGCTACGGGAACGACGGTGCTTACCAATCTCTACGCGAAGATGAAGGATTCGCCCGCCCCGGTGGACCTCGAAGAATTGTGGAAACAATTGGGCGTGGCGATGAATGGCGGCGAAGTGACATTTCGGGAGGACGCCCCGCTGGCGGCGATACGGAAGGCGATTACGGAACCGGTGCGGGCGAAGCTTGCGCCTGCCAGACCCTAGACGGCGAAGTTCGAAAGAGAAGTTCGAAAGAGAAATTCGAAAGCGTAATGCTAAGACAGGACTTCGACCGGGTCGCCCAGGCGGATCGTGCCTGCGGTGCGTGCGAGGATGTTCCAGCCGAAGAAGATGTCGTGGCCACGGCGGCGATATGTGGCCAGGGTGCGCATCGGCTCCCTCCCCAGTTCGCCTGTTTCCGGGTCTACGGTAGGGATTGCGCAGCGCGCGCAAGGTTTTACCAGGCTGAACGCTACTTCGCCGGCGCGAATTTCGCGCCAGTTGTCCTCTTCAAATGCTCCTGAGCCGGTGACGACCAGATTGGGCCGGAAGCGGCGCATTTCGATCGGGCTTTCCAAGCGGCGATTCAGGTCGTCCAGTGAACCCTGCCCGATGAGCAGCAGGGGAAAGCCGTCGGCCAGGCTCACACCCACTCCTTTGGCGGCGTAGACGCGGTTGACCTGGCGGAAGGCATCGTCGGGCTGATAGACGAGGCGGCATTCGACGCCGAGAAACTGCGAGAACCAGGAATGAGCGGCGGCGGAGGCGAGTTGCACTTCCACCTGGTCGTCCCACACCTGGGCGGAGATGCGCTCGCCGTTGCCGGGCGGGGGGACCGGCGCGCGCAACTCGGACATCCCGGGCGCTGCGCAGACGAGTTCTTGCGGGCCATTTTCCGCGACGATCAGCGCCATTCGTGGCCGATCGCGCTGCGAGAGCATCAGGCCGGTCGCATCCACCAGCATCCAGCGACGGTCGCCAACGGGCCCGCGATCGCCGAGCGGTAGTTCGCGCACGGGGACGCTGCGCCCCGATTTCAGGGGATGGATGTAGAGCTCACTTACGTTCATGGCGGCAGGGCCAATTCAAATGCTACTCGAACGCCCGGGTGGTGAGAAGTACCTGGGCAATGGTTTTACCTCATCATACCATCTGGGCCATGAGGGAGCTTAGTTCCGTCATCGCAACCTCGAGCCACCTTTGCGGCGGCACCTTTGTTGTGTCGTGGTCGCGCAAGAATTTTCCCGGCCTCGAGGCGCGATGGGTGCGGCCAGCGATGAGCAACGTCGCGGCGTCGAATTTCTTCTTAGCATCGTTTTGATCGTGAACGATTCTGTGCCGCGTAGCTGCCAGATGAACGAGGCGCGTAAGGTTGGAAGCAATCACTGTGGCCTGGCAGCGCGGTCCGGTCTGCATAAACTGTTGGCATCGATCAATTACGTGCTGTGGATTATGCCAGAGGATGTACGATCTTTTACCTAGTGCAGCAGCCTGAGCGGCGGCCAAACTTGGAAAGAAATGACCACGGACGCACGCCGAGGGTGAAACCCGCCATTTCCCTCAAGCTGATCCTCACCGTGGGGCATTCGACGCGGACTGCGAAGGAGTTCGTCGCGCTGCTGCGCGCTCATGGAGTGCGGCTGCTCGTGGATGTGCGATCGATTCCGCGTTCGCGGCACAATCCTCAGTTCAATCAGGACGCGCTGCGTGCCACGCTGCGGCGCGCGCGCATCGGCTACCGGCACATGAAAGGCCTGGGCGGCCTGCGCCACCCTCGGAAGGATTCTCCCAACGGCGCCTGGCGCAACGACAGTTTTCGCGGATTCGCGGATTACATGCAGACGCCGGAGTTCGCGGAGAATGTCGAGAGGCTCATGGAGTTGACGCGCAAACGCGCAACGGCGGTGATGTGCGCGGAGGCGTTGCCCTGGCGTTGCCACCGGTCGTTGATCGGGGATGCGCTGCTCGTGCGCGGGTTCCGCGTGGAAGAGTTGAGCAGCCTTTCGACCACGCGGCCGCACACGCTCACGCCGTGGGCGCGCGTCCGCGGGCGGCGTATCACCTACCCTCCGGAGAGGGCCGCCCTCACGCGGGCCGATTAGCACGCACGCTTTCTTAGGGTGCGGCGTGCCTTCCCCTGTGGCGCCCGTCACTGCTGCGGGCTGTAGATGTGCTGCGGAGCTGTAATCCGATAGAATCACTGCGGATGCCGACGCGAATTCCACGGGTGCTGATCCTGGGCACAGACAACTCGGGCCGCAGCCAGATGGGCGAGGGGATTCTGCGCCAACTGGCTGGAGACACGATTGATGTGGTGAGCGCGGGCGTTCGCGCGGGCTCGCCGGCAACTGGCGTTCATCCGCTGGCCGTGGAAGCCATGCGCGAAGCGGAGCTGGACATTTCCCTCCAGCGCGTGAAATCCGTTGAGCAGTTTCGCGGGCAGGAATTCGAGGCGATTGTGACCGTGTGCGACGAGGCGCGCGACGCCTGCCCTGCGTTTGCCGGCCGCGCGGCACGGGTGCCCTACAACATCCCGGACCCGGCCGCCGCCGCAGGGACGCCGGAGGAGCGGTTGGAGGCGTACCGGCGCGCGCGGGACCTGCTGTTCACCTGTTTGTGCGAGTTTTTCACGGTGCTGGCGGGGCCGGCAGAGTAGGGCAGGAGCCTTCTTGCAAATCCAACTGAATGGCGAGGCGCGTGAAGTGCCGGACGGTCTGAACGTCGCCGGCCTGCTCACCCATCTCGAATTGAATCCGTCGCGCGTGGCCATCGAGCGAAATCTGGAGATTCTTCCGCGGGCTGCGTGGCTCGCTACTGCAGTGAACTCGGGTGACCGCTACGAGATCGTGCATTTTGTGGGCGGCGGTTGACCGCACGCAGAGGACTGGCGCGGGCGGCCCGCCACGCTCACTTCTGTTTTGCCAGGTGCCGCTTCCATGGCTTCCAGTAGTACGTGGGCCAGCCTTTGCTGACGCCTTTGTAATCCTGCGGGGGAACGTTTACGTGGACGAGATCCACGCGCGTGCCGCTGCCCTCTTTCGTGAAGGAGAGGATGAGGATGGAATCCGGGGCCGACGACGGAAAATTGCAGGAGCGCCAGGCCTGCACGATCATGCGGTTCGGCACGAGCAGAAGATTCTTGCCGCGGAGCATGCCGTTCCACGCGGTAAATTCTCCGCCGGGCTTGCGGCTGAGCCGGGCTGAGCCGCCGGTGGCGGCCGAGTGTTGTTTCGAATCCATGTACATCTCGTAGAGCGCTTGCGGTGTGGCGTTGAACTTTGTGGATTGCTGGATGGCTTTCGTCACGTATTCCCCCGCTGGATCCGGCGAGATAAGCCCGCCGCGAGGCAACTTGACGGCGTAAATCCGCCTCTATGGGGACAGAGCCTACACCTGTGGGCTGGTCGGGCCGCGCATTTTTCCGGGCGCGCGGCCGAATGTTGCGAGTGTTACGCAGCGCGAACAGCTTTATCGTCATCCAATGCGAATGGGCAAACTTGGTTTGCATCTGGCAAACCCGATAGGGGACTCGATGGGGAGTTCGACGGAGTATTCGGCGGATGTGTTTGTGGTTGGCGGCGGGCCTGCGGGGCTTGCCGCCGCCATCGCGGCACGGCAACGCGGCTTCGACGTCATGCTGGCCGATCCGAACGCGCCCGGGGCGGATAAAGCCTGCGGCGAGGGCGTGATGCCGGAGGGTGTGGAGTCGCTGGGCCGCCTGGGCGTGGCGATTTCCGCTGCTGAGGCCCGGCCGTTTCACGGGATTCGATTCCTGCAGGCAGGGATCGCCGCCGAGGCGCGGTTCGAAGGCGGTGCGGGCCTGGGGATCCGCCGCACTGTGTTGCACAGGATGCTCGCGGAGCGGGCCGAGGAATGCGGAGTGCGCTTGCTTTGGCGCACGCCTGTGCGGCAAGTTGCCGGGGACGCCGTGACGCTTCCAGGGGGTACAGTCCGCGCACGGTGGATTTGCGCGGCGGACGGAAGCCGCTCGCTCGTGCGGCGCTCGATCGGCCTGGAACCGGCCTCGCCGGACTCACCGCGCTATGCCTCGCGGCAG
>DATFZR010000420.1:0-2912 GCA_035314265.1 Candidatus Acidiferrales bacterium | reverse complement strand
GCAGGTACTGCGCGTACGCCCCGTTATTGAACAGCAGGTCCGCGCACAGGTTCGGCTGTCCCGCACGGCAGTAAAAACATTCCCCGCACGGCGCCGAGTTTGCCGGCACCACGCGAATTCCTTCGCCCACGTTGCGCACGTCCGCTCCGGCGGCCACCACCGTCCCCGCCAGTTCGTGCCCAAACAGCGCCGGCGGCGTGATCATCCGCGCGTGATACCCGCGCTTCCAAACCTTCAAATCCGTGCCGCAGGTCAGCGCCACTTCCACGCGCACCAACACCTCGTCAGGCCCGATTTTGGGAATCGGTACCTGCTCGACGCGCACGTTTTCGCAGCCGTAGAGAACGGCCGCGGTCATTTGCCCGTTGCTTTCTGCCATTGGCCTTCCGTTCAGGGCGTAATCACTACTTTACACGAGTCGGCCACGGGATGCGCCGCGAGCTCGATCGCGCGGGGAAACTCCTCTAGAGGAAACGTATGGGTCACCAGGTCCGCCAGGGGCAATCGCCGCGAGAATACCAGCCGCGCCGATTCACCCTGCAAATCCGCGTCAGCGCTGTAGCTCCCCAGCAACTCTTTTTCTTCCACCCCGGCATGGTGCGCGGCAAACTCCACGCGCATCACCGGATCGTTGTGCGCGAACAGCAGCACCCGGCCGCCCGGCCGCGCTATCTCCAACCCTTCGTCCACCAGCCCGGGCACCGGCACGGCCAGCAACACGGCGTCTGCGCCGCGCCCATCCGTCCGCGCCAGAATCTCGTCGCGCACGGAAACCGTCGGGGGGTCGAAAGACTCCGCGGCCCCGCAGCGCACGCTCCGCTCCCGCCGCGCCGCCATGGGATCGCTCGAATACACGCGCGCCCCCTCCAGCTTCGCCAGCATCGTCAGCAGCAGCCCGATGGGCCCCTGCCCCACAACCAGCACATCTTCTCCCGCCGCTACACGCGCCTTCCGTACCGCCTTCAAGCACGTGTTCACCGGCTCCACAAACGACGCTTCCAGAAAGCTCACTCCCGCGGGAATCGCTTCCATCCCGCGCTCCGCCACCCACGGCATAACGCGCACATACTGGGCAAACCCGCCGCCATTTGGATCGAATCCTGCCGTGACCCCGGTCTTCTTATACACCGCGCACTGCGAGTAGAGTTTCCGCTCGCAATAAAAGCACGCGCCGCAGGGCACGTGATGGAAACTGATCGCGCGATCCCCCGGCTTCCATCGCGTTACTCCCGCTCCCACCTCCGCCACCGTTCCCGCCATCTCATGCCCGAAAATCTGGGGCGGCCGCACAAATCCGTGGTGAATCTTTTTGATGTCGGTCCCGCACACACCGCAGGCCGCCACACGCAACAGCACCTCGCCCGGCCCGATCTCCGGCACTGGAACGTCTTCCACGGCCACTTGGTTCGCCCCACGGTAAACGCCGGCGCGCATCTTCCTTCCGCTGCCTGCCGGCCCCGCCGCGCCAGCCTTCTCTTCCGCTTCTGCCCGGGATCCCCTCATCGCCCCGCCGCCACGGCCGCTGTGGATGAGCCCGCCCGCTCCGCCAAATCCGCGATGTACGCGTCCAGAAACTCCGCGAGTCCCGCCGACGCACGCTTGCTGTCCCCGGCCAACTGCAAGAGCCCCCGCAGCGACCTCGGCTCCGCCGCAATCGAACTGAGCAGCCGCACCGGACGCACCTTCCCTTTCGCGGTCAGCACGCGGTTGAAGTCCACCGGCAGATCCTGTCCGGCATCGTCGGAAATCACCCGAATGGCTACAGCCGGCGTATTCGCCGCGTGCGCCGCCGCCAGAACCCCCAGGCTCTCCATCTCCACGGCGTCGCCCAGCGCGCCCATCGCCCTCTTTGCCTTGGAGGAGCCAACCACGGTCGGATTGGTGAGGAACCGCTGCACCAGCCGCGCCCCGCAAGCTCCGGCACGCTCCACCAGCGCGGGGTCACAGGCGAACACCCGCTTTCCACGCGCCTCCGCCACCTGCGCAGCGGCCAGCAAATCGCCGCGTTTGTACTGGTCCTTCAGCGCCCCGGCCAGCCCGGAGGAAATGCAAACGTCAGGGCCGCACTGCAGTGCGTACCGCGCCGCTCGCCGGGCGCGGATCGCGCCGATACCCGTCAGCGCCACCACCACTTCCGTTTTCCCCAGGCGCGTCTGGAACATCGGGCAACGCGCAAAGTCCAGCCCCGCAGGCATACCGGCCATTCGTGTGAATTTGTGCTGCCGCTTCCAGGAGGCAAACTCAGCAGGAACCGCAAATGTGACCAGGACTCGCATCGACGTTGGACTACGCGGCTCGCCGCTCCCCCGCGACCGGTGTTCCCGGCCGCGCCTTGCCCACGTATCCGTTCCTCTGATACCAGCCGACCGCCCGCTCGAGCGCCGCCACAATCGGCCCGGCATGAAATCCCAGTTCCCGCTCCGCCTTCGCCGTATCCACAAACATCCGGTGCCGCGCCATGCGCACGCCTTCCAGTGGAATGTGCGGCTCCCGCCGCAGCATGCGGCAGATCGCCGTGTCCACGCACGCCGCAGCCATGGCCACGCCGTGGGGAATGCGCACCCGAGGCACGCGCCCTCCCGTAATCCAGGCCAGCTCCGTGAGAATCTCCTGGAGCGTCATGTTCCGCCCGCCCAGGATGTAGCGCTCCCCGGGCTTTCCGCGCTCCGCGGCCAGCAGGTGGCCTGCCGCCACATCTTCCACGGCCACCAGGTTCAATCCCGTATCCACGTAGGCCGGCATCCTGCCGTTCAGGTAGTCCACGATGATCCGGCCCGTGGGCGTCGGTTTCCAGTCTCCAGGTCCCACCGGCGTCGTCGGATTCACCACAATCACCGGCATTCCATTTTTCGCCGTTTCCAGCACCTCGCGCTCGGCGATAAACTTCGAACGCTTATAGTGCCCGATCATCT
>DATFZR010000419.1:0-4154 GCA_035314265.1 Candidatus Acidiferrales bacterium | reverse complement strand
CATATATTTAGGTCCATACACCGGCGTTCCAGACCTTCGACCAAACGCTCGGAGGCCCTGGGATCGACGAAATGGGCTGTTCCCACCTGAACCGCCGAGGCGCCGGCCAACAGGTATTCCAGGATGTCGTCCGGGTTTTCGATGCCTCCGAGACCTAAGATCGGTACTTTCACAGCTTTAGCAGCTAGATAGACCAGCCGAAGGGTGATGGGTTTGATCGCGGGACCGGAGAGTCCGCCCGTCAGACTCCCGATTCGAGAGCCCCTGGTGCCAGCATCGAGGCACATTGCCGGGTAGGTATTGGCGATCGTCAGGGCGTCCGCACCGGCTTGCTCCACAGACCGGGCCATGGCTCCGATATCGGACACGAGGGGGGACAGCTTTACCCAAAGGGGCCGACGGAGCGCCGCTCGCTTAGCTGCCGCCACCACCTCGGCGGCGGTCGCCGGATCGCTGCCGAACTGGACCCCACCCTTCTTCACGTTGGGGCAGGAGATGTTCAGCTCGTAGGCCGCCAGACCATCGGCATCCTCAAGAATCCGAAGGACTTCGCAGTACTCCTCGACCGTTGAGCCGAAGACGTTGGCCACTACGGCTGTCTTGTAGGCCCGGAGTTTAGGGAGCTTTTCGGCCACGAAGGCGCGCACGCCAATGTTCTGCAGGCCGATGGCGTTGAGCATTCCAGAAGGGGTCTCGCAGACCCGGGGGGCAGGGGCGCCGTCCATGGGTTCCAGGGAGAGGCCTTTGACTACGATACCGCCCAGCCGGTCGAGGTCCACCAGGTGGGAGAATTCGACGCCGTAGCCGAAGGTGCCGCTGGAGGCCAGAATGGGATTCGCCAAGCGTAGGCCTGCGATTTCCGCAGTCAGGTCGGTCGGCATGCTGTGGAAGAGAGTTTACAACGAAATGGAGCCATGAGGATGCCCGCGAGTGGGCCGCCGACACCTGTAGGTTTTGGCAGCCACGCTCAGAGCGTTTGTGACTGCGGGCACCTCTTCTGTTCGCCGTAGCCCTTGCCCGTTGAACGTTCGCTACGGCTGGGCCTCTCTGGTGGCAGCAGAGGCGGCTGCGGAGCGCGCCGGGAATGATTCAGCGAGGACCCGGCCATTTGCCAGGGAAGGCGAGTGAATGTGGAGCATGGCCGACAGGGTCATGGCCATGTCTGCCGGGGAGCAGCGCTGGTAATACTCTCCGGGCACGAAGGGCGCGCCTACCAGGATCAGGGGCACCTGTGTGTCGTACGTGAACGGAGTGCCGTGCGTGGTGCCGCCCTTGTCCATATCCGGCAAAGCGAAAGGCAGCGGCACGATTTCCAGATCCGGGCCGCGGCCTGGAGGGTTGCTACGCTGGTAGGAGTTGATTATTGACTCGGGCATGCGGCTGCCGAAGCGGCTCACGTAGCCCCACACCCCGGGCATCTTCTCCGCGGCCTCTCCGGCGATGCGGACTGCCTCTTCGAGGCGCGCGTTCTTTTCCGTAAGGACCTTACGATCGAGGTAGAGGCCCTCGACCGGCAGCAGCCAGTGCGCCGAGCCCCAGCGCTCACTGAGCTTCGCTTCCATAGCGGCGCGTACGGCCTTCACGTCAATGTTCTTCGCGTCCAGGTGGGCGAGGCTGGCATCCCGCGCTTCCGCCAGGCTGGGCGCGACTCCGTGGTCCGCGGAAAACACAAACCAGTACTTGCCGCGGCCGACCTTTGCGTCGAGCTGGCGGAGCAGATCGGCAACGGCCACGTCCGTCTCGTGGGTGATCTTGCGCACTTCCTCGCTATAGGGGCCGTACCTGTGGCCCGTGTAATCGTTGGCCGAAAACCCTATGAACAGAAAATCGGTGGTTTCGTCGCGGCCCAGCCTTTCGTTATCCACCAGACCCATCGCGAACTCGGAGACCAGGCGGTTGGCGGCCGCACTCTCGCGAAACGTGCCGAGCTCGCGCCTGCGGGCGGTGGGTTCGGTGGAAAGCTGCACGGCGTGGGTTTTGTTGAAGGCCAGCACCCATTCGGGCAAAAGACCGCGGTAATACGTGCTGGTCACAAAGCCGGTTCCGCTCGAGTCGTACCAATACGCGGCGTTGGCCCCGTGGCCCGTGGAGAGAATGGACGCACGGTCCTTGAGCGCCACGCCAAAGACGAGGGATTTCCCTCCGGTGGCCAGGCGCATTTCGTCGGAGAGCGTTGTCCCGTTCAGATTGCGGGGAGAGACGGGCGTCTGTCCCGGCGTGCCTCCCACCACCGGCGAATTCTCATCGAACATGGCGTACATATCTTTGCCCAGTTCGGGGTTGAACCATTGGTTGGCGCCGATGCCGTGGCGGTCGGGCGTGGTTCCGGTGGCCAGCGTGGCGTGGCCGGGGCCTGTCTCTGTGATCGCATAGGGGTAGAAGCATTCGCGGAATACTGCGCCCTCGCGCATCAGGCGCATCAGGCCCGCGTCTCCAAATTCCGAGCGGTAGTAATCCAAATAATCGGACCGGAACTGGTCGACGACTAGAACGACGACCAGGCGGGGCGGGGCGTCGGCGAGCGTCTGCTTCTTCACTCCGGTCCCGGACGCCTTCGGCGCGGCGTTCAGAAAGGGAATGGCTCCGGCGATGACGAGTGCAACCGGGATGGCGAGTGCAGCTTGAATGAGCCGTGTTCGACGGCCTGGACTTGAGGGGGAGATGGTTCTCCCAGCTCGTGAAGAGCCGGTCGGATAAGAATTACGCATGATGACCTCCGGGGGAGGCAGTCTATCAGAGGGAGGCGGCGCTGCGAACCGGCGCGGCCCGAGTGTCTTGACAGCTTCCAGGTCGGCCCCTAGTATGGTGAGACCTTCCTGACCTGTGCGAGGAGAATGCCAACCCGCGAAAAGACGCAGTTACTGAGCGCGGCGCAGACCGGGCGCACCATCCAGCGCCTGGGGCATGAAATCGTTGAAAAAACCGGCGAGGCAAATGGGATCGCGCTGATCGGCATCCGGCGGCGAGGTGTGCCCCTGGCGCAGCGGTTAGCGCCGACGATCCGCACGGCCACGGGCGCGGAGGTTCCCATCGGCATCCTGGACATTACACTCTACCGGGACGACCTTTCGCTGGTCACCGCTCATCCTGTTGTGCAGGCCACCGACATTCCATTCTCCGTGGACGGCCGCGACATCATCCTAGTGGACGACGTGCTCTATACCGGCCGCACCATCCGCGCGGCGATGAACGGTTTGTTTGACCTCGGGCGTCCCCGGCGGATCCAGTTGTGCGTGCTGGTGGACCGCGGCCACCGCGAACTTCCCGTGGAAGCCACCTATGTGGGACGCAAGGTGGATACGCGCGCGGACGAGGTTGTGGAAGTACACCTGAAGGAAATTGACGGCGAGGACCGCGTGCTGGTGCTCGAACTCGTGCACGCGCCCTGAGGCGCCCAGGAGAATTGTGAGCTTCAGCTTCCGCCATCTGCTCGGCACCGAAGCGCTCTCGCGCGACGAAATCACTTTTCTGTTGGACCAGAGCCGCGCGTTCCAGGGAATCCAGAAACAGCCGCTGAAAAAACTCGCCACGCTGCGCGGAAAAAGTGCCGTGCTGGCCTTCTTTGAAACCTCCACGCGCACGCGCATCAGCTTCGGCACCGCCGCCGCCCGGTTGGGCGCGGATACCATGAACCTGCAGGCGGAATCCTCGAGCACGCAGAAGGGCGAGTCCCTGGTGGACACGGTGCGCACGCTCGAGGCCATGAAGCCGGACGTGATCGTGATCCGGCACGCGGCTTCCGGCGCGCCCCACTTTGTGGCCGAGCGCCTGGGGATTCCGGTGATCAACGCGGGTGACGGTCTGCACGAGCACCCCACGCAGGGCCTGCTTGACGCGCTGACCATCAGCGACCGCCTGGGGCGGCTGGACGATCTGGATGTGACCATCGTGGGCGACATCCGGCACAGCCGCGTGGCGCGGTCGAACATCCACCTGCTGACAAAATTCGGCTGCCGCATCACGCTTTCCGGGCCGGCTATGTGGCTGCCGCCGGAAATCACGCAGATCACACCGAACGTTCGATTGCAACCGCGGCTCGATGAGGCGCTCGATTGCGCGCACGTGGTGATGGTGCTGCGGGTGCAAACCGAGCGGCTGCAGGAACCGGGGCTTCCTGTTGACGAGTACATCCGGCAATATCAAATGACTCCGGA
>DATFZR010000418.1:0-3130 GCA_035314265.1 Candidatus Acidiferrales bacterium | reverse complement strand
AAACAGGAATTCCGCGTTCAGCGTCAGGTACAGCCCCGCCGTGGCCAAGAGCGACGTAATCAGGAACACCGCGCTGTGCACGGCGTTGCGCATGGTCACCACCAGCACGCCGCCCAGCACGGCCAGCCCCGCGAAGAAGTAGAAAAGGATTTCGTTCAGCATCTAAGCCCTACCCTGCAACTTCGCTCTCGCGCGTTTCCGCCCCGCCACAACGATCAGACCAAGCAGTAGCAACATCATCGAGGCCCAAATCAAAGTCTCCCTCGAGAACAGCGCTCTCGGGTTCCATCCGATGTACATCTGACCGCCCGCCGAATCCGACGGCGGCTGCGCGGAAACCCACGCGAGCGTGGCCCACTGGAGACCGGCGACGATCGCTACGAATAAAGCAATGATTCCCACGAGCACTCGAAAGACGATCCATTTCCCCCGCGCGGCCACCAATGCCAACCCGGCCGCCACAAGCGAAAATGCCATCGGAAATAGAGAGTCCGTACTCATCCCTATTTACATTCACCTCAGGCCTCGCCCCGCGCCACTTCGCGCTCTTTGCGTTCCCCAGCCCGCACCAGCCACATGGCCGCCAGCACCGTGGCCGCCAGCGTCACCCCGAAGGAAGCCAGCGCGTTCCATCCTCCCTGGCGGTGCAGCACCAGCGCAATCGCCACGCCCATCACGTTCACGATCGAAAGCGGGATCAGGTAATGCCACCCCAGGCGCATCAACTGGTCAAAGCGGTACCGCGGAAACGTAAAGCGCGCCCACAGAAACACGTAGATGTACGTCATCACTTTCGCGATGAACCAGAACGCTCCCAGCACCGGAATCTTCCACGCCGCCAGTGGCGGGGCCAGCACCGCCGCCAGCGGCAGAGCGATCAACAGGCAAATCCCCGTAAAAATCGCCATGATAAAGCTCTGGTCGCCGCCCGTCTGTTTCGGGATGCGGTAGACGCAGTACCCCGTGACGCCCAGCATGAAGAGCGCGGGCACAAAATCCAGAAAATCAAGCGCATGCACGCCTGAAAACGGCCGCAGCCAGCCGCCCAGGAACAGCGTGGTAGCCACCGAGGCCACCACCACCATGTTCGAGTACTCCGCCAGGAAATACAGCGACCAGCGGAAGCCGCTGTACTCCGTCATGTATCCGGCCACCAGCTCAGACTCCGCCTCGGGCATGTCGAAGGGCGCGCGGTTCGTCTCCGCCACCGATCCGATCAGGTAAATCACAAACGCCACCGGCGCCACAAAAATGAACCAGACCCCTTTTTCCCCTTGCGACGCCACAATCCCCTTCATCGAAAGCGTCCCGGAGAGCAGCAGCCCGCTCACCAGCGCCATGGCCACGGCCACCTCGTAGCTCACCAGTTGCGCCGCGCTGCGCAGCGCCCCCAGCAACGAGTAATGGCTGTTCGAAGCCCAACCGCCCAGCACGATCCCGAACAGCCCCATCGAACTGATCGCCAGGATAAACAGCAGCCCGATGTTCATGTCTGCGATCAAGAACCCCGGGCCTATCGGGATGGCCGCAAACGCCAGCATTCCCGCCATCACGGAGAGGATCGGGGCGCACCAGAAGAGCCAGCGGTCCGCACTCTCCGGGATGATGTCCTCTTTGATCAGCAGCTTCAGCGCGTCGGCCAGCGGCTGCAGCAAGCCGTGCGGGCCCACGCGCATCGGCCCCAGCCGCGCCTGCATGTCGGCCATCACCTTGCGTTCGAGCAGCACCACGTAGCCGGCGATCAGCGGGAACACCGCCACGATCACCAGCGCGTCCACCAGTTGCCACGCGTAAGTTTTCAGGAACTCGATGACCGCCTGCATTCCCGTAGGGGCGCTGCTTGCTGCGCCCTCCCGCCTTTCTCTTCCGCCTTCTCTTCCGCCTCTTTTGCTTCCCGCGCCTACCGGTCCACTTCCCCCAGCACGATATCCAGCGTCCCGATGATCGCCACCACGTCCGCCACCAAATGCCCCTTCGCCATCGTGTCAAACGCCTGCAGATTCACAAACGACGGCGGCCGCACGCGCACCCGGTAGGGCTGCGTGGTCCCGTCGCTTACCACGTAATATCCGATTTCGCCCTTCGGCGCTTCAATCGAGTGATAGACCTCGCCCGGCGGCGGCTTCAGCACTTTGCCCACTTTGGCCATGATCGGCCCCGTAGGAATGTTCTCGATGGCCTGCAGGCAGATGCGCCGCGACTGGCGCATCTCGTCCATGCGCACCAGGTAGCGATCGTAGGTGTCGCCGTTTTGCCGCGTGGGAATGTCGAATTCGTACTGGTCGTACGCCGCGTAGGGCGCCGCTTTGCGAAGGTCCCACTTCACGCCGCTCGCACGGAGCGGCGGGCCGGTCACGCCCAGCGCGATGGCCTGCGCCGCCGTCAGAATCCCGATGCCTTTCGTGCGCCCCACCCAGATGCGGTTGCCGGTCAGGAGCTGCTCGTATTCGTCCACCTTGCTCGAAAAATCGTCGCAGAACACCTTCACGTCGTGCTCGAACCCGTCGTAGGTCTCGTACTGCAATCCGCCGATGCGGAAGGCATGCGTGGTCAGCCGCGCGCCGCAGTACTTCTCGAAAATCTTCAGGATTTCCTCGCGCTCGCGCAGGCAATAGAAGACGGGCGTAAGCGCTCCGATATCCAGCGCGTGCGTGCCCAGCCACAGCAGGTGGCTGGCGATGCGCTGCAACTCGGTAAGAATCGTGCGCACCACCCGTGCCCGCGGCGGCGCCTCCGCGTTCAGCAGTTTCTCGATGGCCTCGCAGTAGCCCAGCCCGTTCGACACAGCCGCCACGTAGTCCATGCGGTCCACATACGGCGCAAACTGCGTATAGCTCCTGTGCTCCGCGATTTTCTCCACCCCGCGGTGCAGGTAGCCGATCACGCATTCCGAGCCTTCGATCTTCTCCCCGTCCAGCCGCAGCTTCACGCGCAGCACCCCGTGCGTGGAAGGGTGCTGCGGCCCCATGTTCAGGACGATTTCGTCCGCTCCCGTGACCGCCGTCTCTTCCACGTGTGCCATGCCGGCGCTGCGCAGTTCGTCCATGGCCTACTGTCCGCTCTCGATCCCCAGGTTCTCCCGCACCCAGGCTTCGTCCTGCTGGAGAATGTCGTAATCCTTCCGCAGCGG
>DATFZR010000417.1:0-6550 GCA_035314265.1 Candidatus Acidiferrales bacterium | reverse complement strand
CGACGTGGCCGCCCTGATGGTCACCAACCCCAATACGCTCGGCACCTTCGAAAAAGACATCGCGCGCGCCGCCGAACTCCTGCACTCCAAGGGCGCGCAGCTCTACATGGACGGCGCGAACATGAACGCGCTCGCGGGCGTGGCGCGTCCCGGCGATTTTGGCGTGGACGTGATGCACATGAACCTGCACAAAACCTTCTCAACGCCCCACGGCGGCGGCGGGCCCGGCGCAGGTCCCGTGGCCGTGAAGAAACATCTCGAACCCTTCCTGCCCATTCCCGTGCTGGTGGAGAAATCCGGCTCGCTCGCCTGGGACGCGAATCGCCCCAAGTCCATCGGCCGCCTGCGCGCCTTCTATGGGAATTTCGGCGTGCTCGTGCGCGCGCTGGCCTACGCGCTCGCCTACGGCCCGGGAATGATTGAAGCCACGCGCGACGCCGTGCTCAACGCCAACTACATCCGCATGAAGCTCGAAGACGTCTACGACCTGCCCTACCGCCAGCCCTGCATGCACGAAGTGGTGTTCAGCGACGCCCGCCAGAAAAAACACGGCGTGAATACCACAGACATCGCCAAGCGCCTGATTGACTACGGATTCCACCCCTACACAACGGCGTTCCCGCTGATCGTGCCCGGCGCCCTGATGATCGAGCCCACGGAATCCGAGTCCCGCCAGGAACTCGACCTCTTCGTCGAAGCCATGCGTTCCATAGCCGCCGAAGCCGAAGAATCACCCGACCTGGTAAAAACCGCGCCCCACTCCACGCGCACCGGCCGCCTGGACGAAGTAACCGCCGCCCGCAAGCCCATCCTTCGATGGAAGCCGTAACGCAGATGGGACGCCCGGACCGTAGCTCCCGCGGGGGTGCTGTTGTATTTCGCGCCGTATTACGCGCGCCAGAGCGGCTAGTTAGAGAATTTCACGGAATGCACCACGTTCTCAAACGACCGGCTGTAGTGTTCGAACTCGCCTTGCGGCGCCACGCACAGAACGTAGCTGATTCCGTCCGGTCGCAGCGTGGTCACGAGCCACACCGTTTCGCGGCCTTTCACCGGCGAGTCGGTCAGCAGGTAGGAGGAGAGGGCGCGCTGCCCGCCCATCCGCGCAGCCTCCCCCTTGCGCTCCACACTCAGGTTCGGATTGCTGTGGCGCAACTGCGCGATCAACTGGTCTGTGGCCGCCTCGAGCGTAGCGCCCAGCTTCGGTTCAAGGCGGTTGAAAAGCATCCCATAGGCCAGCGACTGGCTCCCGCGCCCATCAGGCACCACGCCGCCTTCGGGCGCCAGCGTCACGGTGCTACCCTGACCGCTGGCCTTCCAGTTGGCTGGGAACTGCAGGGTCAACGCCCCGTTGTCGTAAGACTGCACGCCCGCCGAGGGCGCGCTCGGCTTTCCCATTCCTCCCGCAGGCACGGTCTCCGCCTCTTCGATCTCCGACTGCTTGGCAGCGGGCGGAAGCGAGAAAAGATACTTGCGGATATCGCGGAACTCCGGCGAATCGAGCTTTGCATCCGGCAGAGGCCCGCCCAGGTTCTTGATCTCCTCGTCCACCCGGTCAATGCGGTGCTCGGGACTGGGATGGCTCGAGAAGAATTCCGGCGGCGCGCCCATTTTCTTTTCTTCTTCCGCGAGCACGGTAAAGAACTGCGCCAGCGCGTGCGGGTCGTAGCCCGCATCGTGCGCGATCTGCGTTCCCATGATGTCGGCCTGGCTTTCGTCCGCGCGCGAGTACTTCAGCAGGAGCGAACCCATGGAGAACGCTCCAGCGACGGTGATCAGTTTGCCGAGCGTGCTGTCGCCCAGCACGCTGCCCAGCACGGCCACGCCCAGTTGCGGGCCCATGGCCTTGGTCACCTGGCTGGTGCCGTGGCGCAGCGCCACGTGCGAGATTTCGTGGCCGATCACCCCGGCGAGTTGCGCCTCGTTGTCCGCGGCCTGGATCAGCCCGCGGTTCACGTAGATGTATCCGCCGGGCAGCGCGAATGCGTTGATGTCCGCTACGTTCACGCATTTGAATTGGTAGGGAAATTTATCTCCCGGAGCGAATTCCGCCAGGTGCTTCCCCAGCGCGTTCAGGTAGGCATCTACCTTTACGTCCTTCAGCATGGGGAGCAGTTGCTCGGCCTCTTGCGAGTTGTCCAGCCCGACTTTGATGTCGTCCTGCGGGGAAAACAGGTTCCAGCCGGGCGCCAGCTTGGTGCGATCGTCTCCGCGCGCGGGAAACGCCAGCATGCCCATCATGCACAAACAGGCAAGCGCGCGCCGAAAAAACCGATGGCAGTGCTTCTGCACTCTTGGGCTGGAGCCTTCCAAGGGGATCGCCTCCATTTCCTGCGTCCAGGTAACAGCATAAGCCGCGGCGCGGGGCAAGCAACTCGGGAAGTGATACGTTGAGACCTATTCAGCATGGGCCAATGGCAGCCGTGATTAATAAAGCGGCCTGGCCGCAAGCCCGGCATTTCCGTCCGGATGGCTCAGTCGCGCCCTCCCGCTCCGGCGGAAGTCTTCGACGCGAAGGCGAGACCATCAACACCTCGCGTGAGCTCGATAGGCTTTTCGAACGTCCAATTCGCCAGATTCAGCACCTGCACGCTTCCCGCTTGCGGGCAACTGATGTAGGCGCGCAAACCATCGGGAGTCACGAGCACCTCGCCGATTGCTGCGGGAATGTCGAAGGAGTGCGCCACCTTGCCGGTAGTCGTATCCAACACAAACAGCTTCCCGGAAGGCGCGTTCGCAATCAGCCAGCGCCCGTCTGCGGTCGGCGCCGAGGAGTAGACCACCGCAGGAACGTCCCACCACTGGGAGACTACGTTCTTCGAGGTATCGATCACGGCGACGCGCGGCTTTTTCTGGTCGTGCGTGTAGACGCTGCGTCCATCCGGCGAAATCGAGATGCGCTGGACCTGCTCCGCTACTGGAATCGTGGCGGCCAGCGCGTGCTTGCGCAGGTCCACGACGCTGACGCTGCCGGCATACACGTTCGAGGTGTAGGCCCTGGCGCCGTCCGGAGCAATCACGAACATGTGGGAATCCACCTGGCCGGTGGGAACCTCGGCAACTACTTTCTGCGTGCGCGGATCGATCACGTCGATCGCCTTGGCGAGCTCGGCGGAAACGTAGAGCAGCCCGTCCGGGCCGAACTTGGCGCAGTGCGGGCGCACGGGCTTGCCAAGGTTGATGATATGGACCGCGCGTCCGGTGGCGATATCAATCACCTGAACCGTGCTCCCATCCGTGCCGGGGCGCCCCACGCCGGAGTTGCCGTAAATGGGCACGTAAGCGAACTTGCCGTCGGGAGACGCAACGACCTCGTGACCGTTGATATCCACCCCGGCGGTGGCCAGCGTCTTGCCTGAAACGGGATCAATGATCAGCAGCGTATGGTCGGCTTGATTGGCCACCAGAAGACGCTGTGCCGAGACGAGCGAAGGGAAAAGGAGCAAGCCGCACAGCAGCAGCAATCTCTTCATCAGCAATCTCCAGAGAAGAAATCTATGTGCATTGTTGCGCCAAAGTATAGCCCCGGCTCCGCAAGTATGCCCGGAAGATTGGCGTGAGGTTATAATCATCCCTCTCATGCCGCTGGCTTCCGGCACAAAACTCGGCCCGTATGAAATCGTCGCGCCCCTTGGCGCGGGTGGAATGGGCGAGGTGTACCGCGCGCGCGATACGCGCCTGGAACGCACCGTCGCCATTAAAATCGTCCGCGCCGAGCATTCCTCCGACGGCGAGCTACGCCAGCGCCTGGAGCGCGAGGCCAAGGCCATCTCCGCGCTGAATCATCCCAATATCTGCACGCTCCATGACGTCGGCTCGCAGGACGGCGTGGACTTTCTGGTGATGGAATATCTCGAGGGTGAAACGCTGGCCGACCGCCTGCGCAAGAAACCACTGCCCCTCGATCAAATACTTAAAATAGGCATTGAGGTGACCGCGGGGCTCGAAGTTGCGCACAACGCGGGAATCATTCATCGCGACTTGAAGCCCGCTAACATCATGCTCACGACTACGGGCGCCAAGCTGATGGACTTTGGCCTGGCCCGCACGGCCCATCCGATCGCATTGACCAGCACAACGCTGGGCGCAACGGCAGAGGTCTCTTTCCTACCCGGCGCGCCAGTTGAAGCCTCCCAAAGCGCGAAGGGCACGCCAGCGTCCGCGTCCGTCCCGCAGGACGCCTCGACGGCCACTCACTCTGTCCCGCCCCGCGCCGCACCTCTGACCGTCGTTGGCACGGTGGTGGGCACCGTCCAATACATGTCGCCGGAACAGGTGGACGGAAAGCAACTGACCCCGGCCTCAGACATCTTCGCGTTCGGCGCCGTGCTGTATGAAATGGTGACGGGCCACTGTGCTTTTCAAGGAATCACACCGCTCAGCGTGGCCTCAGCGATTCTGGAGAAGCAACCGGAGCCTGTCTTCGTCTCGCAGCCCTCGACCCCGGCGTCTCTCGAAGTGATCATCCGCACCTGCCTGGCCAAGAGCCAGGACGAGCGCTATGCGAGCGCGCACGACGTGAGGCTTCAGCTCAAGCTCGTTTCTCTCACGGACCTCGCGCACGATGCATCGCCGCAGGGCACGCCGAGCACACTGCGCGAGCGCGCGCTGGTCACCGGACTCGCACTCGCACTCGCGCTGGCGCTGATCGCGGCCGGCTGGCTGGGCTATGCACGCTGGCGCCAGAAGCCGGCCACGCGGCCGGTGGTGGAATCCACCCTGCAATTGCCGCAGTTCAGTCTGGGTGAAACCTTCGGCTACACCTCGCGGGAAAATGTTTCCAGCCTGGCGCTCTCGCCCGACTCTCAATACATCGCCTTCACGGTGGGCGCTTCCAGCGCGGAAAGGCGGCTCTGGGTGCGCCCGCTGCGCGTCCCGCGCGCCTACGCGCTGCCGGGGACGGAAGGAGCCATCGGGGCCTTCTGGTCGCCCGACGGACGTTTCCTCGCGTTTTTCTCCGCGGGCCAGCTCAAGAAAGTGGGGATCTCGGGCGGCGTGGTCAGCCAGATCTGCCAGGCCCAGCCGTATGGGGGAGCGTGGGGCCCGAACGGCACGATTATTTTTGCGGGAGGCCCCGGCGAACCGCTCAACCAGGTGTCCGCCGCGGGAGGCGATCCACGCCCCATCCCCGGAACGACCAATGGAATTCGGCCCTTTTTCCTGCCCGATGGCCGCCACTTCCTCTACGTGGACTGGAGCAACTCGAGCGCGGAATCCGGTGTGAGAGCCGGCAGCAACGATGGCCGCGCTCCGGTTGACCTGGGAATCCGCACGGCCGCGCGCGCCGTCTACGCCTCCGGCTACATCATCTACGCCAGCGGCACGCAGCTTTTGGCACAGCGCTTCGATGCAGCCGCGGCGCGCATTCTCGGCGGGCCGCAGGTGCTGGTGGAAGGCGGCCAGCCCTACTTTGCGGTTTCGTCGCCATTCACCGTTTCCGAGAACGGCCTGTTTGCCTTCCGGCTGAGCGGCGGCAACGGAACGGAGGAGTTGCAACTCCACGCCCGCGATGGCCACCCCGAGCCTTCGGGAATCGCCCCGGGATACAACAATAACCCGCGCTTCTCGCCCGATGGAACGCGTGTGGCCTACGACCTGGTCTCCGGCCAGAACCGCGACATCTGGATCTTCGACCTCGAGCGTCGCGTAAATACGCGTTTCACGTTCGGCGGCGGCGACTTCAGCGACGCGGTATGGTCTCCCGACGGCAAACGCATTGCTTTCGCCGTGGGCGGCGGCGGGGATAAGGCGCGCATCATGGCCAAAGCCCTGGACGGCGGAGCGGAAGAAATGCTCGTCGAAACGCCGGGCATGGTGTGGGCGCGCTCCTGGTCGCCCGACGGGCGTTATCTCTTCCTCGACTATTACACGCGCACCAAAGAGGGCTACCTGCGCCGCAGCATCCAGGCGATGGATCTGATTGATAAGAAGACTGTGAACCTGGCGCCGGACGACAGGTTCGACCGCCGCACGCCCATCATCTCGCCGGACGGCCGATGGCTGGCCTACGTCTCGAACGTCTCGGGCCGGGAAGAGGTTTACATGCAGACCTTCCCGGGGAACGGCAATCGCGTGCAGGTTTCTTCCGCGGGAGGAATCATGCCCCGCTGGCGCGGCGACGGCCGGGAGATCTACTTCATCACCGGCAACCTGAAGGTCGCCGCGGTCGAGATCACGCCCAAGGGAGACACCGTGCAGTTGGGCCCGCTGCGCGAGCTCTTTCCCGTGAGTCCGCTCTATCCCGGCGGCAATCCGCTGGACGTGACGCGCGACGGAAAGCTGTTTGTAGTGGACACGATCCGCGAAGGGGACACCGTGCCCATAACGCTGATCAGCAATTGGGATGCTGGACTCCAGTAAGCTGTGCCGGCGAGATTTCTGTTTTGAGCTGTATGAGCGATGCGCGGACAGGAATGTCCGCGCCACTGTTTGACACGGTTTTTGCGCCAGCATAAGATTTGCCGCGCATGTCCTCTCCCTCGTTCATCGGCCAGACCCTCGACCACTATCGCATCCTGGAAAAACTCGGCGGCGGCGGCATGGGCGTCGT
>DATFZR010000416.1:0-5714 GCA_035314265.1 Candidatus Acidiferrales bacterium | reverse complement strand
GTTCGCCTGGCTCGGCATCCTGGCCAGCGTGGCCCCATCCTCAGACGAGTTGATCTATTCCCGCCACGAAAAAGGTTTCGCGCTGCTCAGCATGCGTTCGCCGGACGTTTCGCGGCTCTACCTGCAGTGCGCGCCCGATGAAGATATTGCCGCCTGGAGCGACGCCCGCATCTGGCAGGAGCTGCACGAGCGATTTTCAACGGACGACGGCTGGAAACTGCACGAAGGGCCCATCACGCAGAAGGCAGTCACCGCGATGCGCAGCTTCGTTGCCGAGCCCATGCAGTACGGCCAGCTCTATTTGCTGGGAGACGCGGCGCACATCGTTCCTCCCACCGGCGCTAAGGGATTGAACCTCGCCGTGGCCGACGTGCTCGTGTTCACGCAGGCGCTAGCGGCTCACTATCAGGATGGGCGCAGCGATCTGCTCGAGCGCTACTCCGAGATTTGCCTGCGCCGCGTCTGGAAAGTGCAGCGCTTCTCCTGGTGGATGACGCACATGCTGCATCGCGCCGGCGACGACGCGTTTTCGGAGCGGATTCACATGGCGGAGCTGGACTACGTGGCCAGTTCGCGCGCAGCGCAAACAACACTCGCGGAGAATTACGTCGGCCTGCCCTTTGAAGAGGTGTCGTAGCGCCGGCCTGGTTTGAATTCTTGAGGTCGTGAAGGAGGAACACATGTCCACAGCAGGTCTAACCCCAAGTCTCGAAGCCGCAATCCGCCAATACGGCCAGCCCGATTGCCACATCGGCGCCAGCGAAGAAGAATCTCCCTTCGTGCCGTTTGCGGAGAACGTTTACATCCGCCACCTGATGTTCGACGTGAGGACGAGTTCCTGGGCGAACATCCTGTGGGTCAAGAAGGGCGGTTCGCTCGGCCGTCACCGGCACCGCGGCCCCGTCTTCGCCTGCACGCTCGAAGGAAGCTGGCGCTACCTCGAGTACGACTGGGTGGCCCGCCCCGGCAGCTACGTCCGCGAGATGCCCGGCGTCATCCACACACTCGTCTCCGACGATCCCAACGGCATGAAAACCTTCTTCTGGCTGAATGGCTCGCTCGAGTTCTACGACGACAAAGACAACCTCCTCGACACGCTCGATGTCTTCTGGAACATCAATCACTACCTGAGCTACATCAAGGAAAAAGGCCTCAAAATCAATCCGAAGCTTTTTCTGTGAGCCCTCGCGGTCTCGCGGAGCATCTATCAGGAGGCGGCCAAGGTGTCTAGCGTGCATGGAACGGAACTGCTGGCGTCCTACTGGACAATTGCCAAGGGCGCGCAGCCACACACCGAGCAGGAATACAGCTCCGTGGGTTTCAAGGATCGCGTCGAGGCCGCCGCGCGCGCCGGCTTCACCGGCATTGGCATCTGGCACGCAGACCTGGCGCACACGCTCGAAAAGCGCACCCTGCCGGAGATGAAACAGATTCTCGACGACAACGGCATCCGCCACCTCGAGCTTGAGTTCCTCACCGATTGGTTTCTCGACGGCGACCGGAAAAAGAAATCCGACGTCACCCGCAAAATGTTGATGACTGCCGCCGAGGCGCTCGGCGCCAGGCACATCAAGGTCGGCGATTTCTTCCGCGAGAGCTGCCCCATGCCGCGCCTGGCGGAAGGTTTCGCGTCCCTGTGCCGCGAAGCGGCAGACCGCGGCACCCGCATCCTGTTTGAGCTGATGCCGTTTGCGGTGATTGACACGCTCGAAGGCGCCATCGAAATGGTGGCCGGCGCCGGCGCGAAAAATGGCGGAATCATCCTCGATACCTGGCACGTGGTGAAGCTCGGCATTCCCTTCGAGAAGGTCGCCAGCATGCCGTCGCAGTTCCTGCTCGGCGTCGAACTGAACGACGGCACCTTCCAGGCGCCCTGGAGCCTGCATGAAGACACCATCAATCATCGCAGGCTCTGCGGCGAAGGCGAGTTCGACGTGAAAGGATTCCTCGCCGCCGTCCGGAAGGCCGGATACACCGGACCCTACGGCATCGAAGTTCTAAATCAGGAGATGAGGTCATGGCCGCTCGATCGCATGGCGGTTGAAGCGTTTCGCACCACGGCAGCGCAGTTTCAGGGCTTAGCCGCCTGATCGCGGCAACGGCAAAGCAAGCGAAACGAAGTACTGGCATAGTCTTAGAGCACGGAGACGTAAACGTAAACAACCCAAGGGGAGAGAAGAACCACATGACTGCGACGATTCGAGCGGATCATATCGGCAGCTTCCTGCGGCCCGCGGAACTGCTGGAGGCGCGCCAGGCCGGCGTAGCCCCGGAGAAACTCCGGGCCATCGAAGATCGCTGCATCCAGCGCGTTTTCGCCAAACAGAAAGAGCTCGGGTTCTCCCTGTTCACCGACGGCGAATTGCGGCGCAGGAATTTCATGAGCGATTTCACCGACGCCGTGGATGGCTTCGATATGGGCGACGCCGTGGCGCGGGCCTGGAATGCGGAAGGACAGGGCAAACAGGGCAAGGCCGCCGGGGCGCAGGTGGCCAGCGTCACAGGCATCGTCACATCCAAGCTGCGCCAGGCGCGTCCCCTCACCGGGCACGAACTGCCCTACCTGAAAGCGCATTGCCCCGGTGCCATCAAGATGACGCTGCCCAGCGCCACACAATTTCCCGCCATCGCCTTCAAGGCCGGCGTCACAGACAACGTATATAAGGACCCGTCCGCCCTGCTCTGGGACATCGTCGAAATCATGAAGAAAGACCTGGCGGAGCTGGCCGCGAGCGGCGTCAGCTACATTCAGATTGACGCGCCGCGCTACAGCTACTACATGGACCCCAAGTGGCGCGAATGGCTCCGCGCGGAAATGAAGGCCGATCCAGACGCCGCGCTCGATGAAGCCATCGAGGCAGATAACGTCTGCTTCCGCGCCGCTCGTCGGCCGGGCCTCACCCTGGCCATCCACCTGTGCCGTGGAAACAATCGCAGCCACTGGTACGCCGAGGGCGGCTACGACGCCATCGCGGAGAAAATGTTCTCCACGATGGAAGTGGACCGCTTCCTCCTGGAGTACGACGACGCGCGCTCCGGAACGTTTGAACCGCTCCGCTTCGTCCCCAAATCGAAGGCGGTAGTCCTCGGCCTGGTCAGCTCGAAGCTGGCCCAAATGGAAAAGTCCGCCGACCTGACCGCCCGCATCAACGAAGCGTCACGCTTTCTCCCCCTGGAAAATCTGGCGCTAAGCCCGCAGTGCGGATTCGCCTCAACCATGGAAGGAAACCTCCTAACCGAAGACGATCAATGGGCCAAGATGCGCCTGGTTATGGAGACTGCAAAGAAAGTGTGGGGCTAACCACCTGTAGCGCAGGGCGGCAAAGCCCTGCGGCTCTTCCGGGTGTTTTCAGCCTTCTCGGGCGCTTTTTTTTCCGAATTTCCCCCGGGGAGCCTGGGCCGATAACTTCCGAGTCCTTAAATCACCCTGTGCGCCCGGCGCACAGGCTCTAATTTCAACGCAGGCCCGCGCCCGGCGCCTACAGCCCGCAATCGAAAAACACCGTCTCTCCGGGCCCCTGTAAGACAATATTCCACTCCAACTGCCCGCCGCCCGCCTCCAATTTCCGCGCGATCAGCGTCGCCCGCCGCGCAGCCGGCACCAACCCCAGCGCGTAATCCGATTCGTTCGCCGCCTCCCCTGGAAAGTACATCCGCGTCACCAGCCGGCGCTGCAACCCGCGCGCAAAAACAGACACGGCAATGTGCGGTGCCTGCAGCTTGCCTTCAGGGCCGGGCACCTGCCCCGGTTTGATCGTCGCGAATCGAAACTTTCCTTCATCGTTCGTGTGCGAACGCCCGAAGCCCTGGAACCCGGCCTCCGCAGGTTTATCCTGCGGATCCTCCGGCGAGGCGTATTTGCCCTGCGAGTTGGCCTGCCACAGTTCCACCACCGCATCGGGCAGGGGTTTGCCGTCGCCGTCGAGTACCCGGCCTTCAATCGTCACGCGCTCGCCAGCCACGCCCGCAGGCGCCATTTCACTCCGGTCCAGCCGCGCCAGGCCGATCGAGAAGAAAGGACCAACCGTATGTGAAGTTGTGGCTTGAAGACTCACGTCATACCCCCATGGGCGTAGCGTCGCGCCCGCTCATGATGATGTCAAAGCGATAGCCCAGCGCGTGCGCCGGAACCGTGGTCTCCCAATCGAAGACCGAAATCAGCCGGTTGCGCGCCTTCTCGTCCGCCGTACAGTTGAAAATCGGATCGTAAGGCAGCAGCGGATCACCCGGAAAATACATCTGCGTCACCAGCCGCGTCACAAACGCCGGCCCGAACACGGAAAAATGAATGTGCGCCGGCCGCCACGCATTGTAATGATTCCCCCAGGGATACTCGCCCGGACGGATGGTCACAAAACGGTAGCGCCCTTCCGAGTCGGTGAGCGTATGGCCGCCGCCGGGGAAATTGGGGTCGAGCGGGGCATTGTGGTGATCGTTCCGGTGCATGTAGCGTCCGGCGGAGTTGGCCTGCCAGACCTCCACCAGAGTATTGCGCAGCGGCCGGCTATTCTCGTCCAGCACGCGCCCGCTCACGATGATGCGCTGGCCCAGCGGATCGCCCTTACCCTGCTTGGTCAGATCCGTCGCCTTCACGTCCGGCACGGGGTCCGGCGGAAACACTGGCCCGGTCACCTCCGTCAACGTATGCGGCAGATAAATCAGGGGCTGTTCGGGAGCGCGCTTCCACGAAGAGCGGTACGGCGTGTGCAGGTGGTTCGGTTGCGAGCCGGGGTAGGGACGGCGGTAGCCTGCCAGGGTAGCCATGGGAACGATCTCCTCGCTTCGAAACGCCTCAAATCTTGTAAGTAAGCGAATCTATGAACGGCGCGTGAGGTTGTCAAGGCCAGCCGGCGAAATAGCGTGCGTATATTGGCCAGCCATTTCAATCATAACTCTCTTCCCATGGTCCAACATCAAGCCCCCGTTGAGGTATGCTGCTGCGCGACCGCATATGAATCGGACCCGCTGCTCAGCGTATCCCTCCAGCCTTCCCGGGCATTCCCCCTCTCGATGAGCGTCCTATGAACGCGCGAAGCGACACCACCGGCCGCCCGTTCTACGGCTGGAAGCTCGTCGGTGCGCTCTGGTGGCTCGACCTGCTGAACATGGGCCTTCCCCTCTACTGCTCCTCGGTGATCAACAGCTACATGCTGCAGCGCATTCCCATGGAGCGCAGCACGTTCGGCCTCGGCTACACGCTCGTAAATTTCTTCGTGGGCGTGCCCTCGGCGCTGATCGCCCTGGTAATCCTGCGCCGTGGAGTTCGTGCCACGCTGGTGCTCGGCGCGGGGCTCATCTGTCTAGGCTCCCTGTGGATGGCGCTCGTGGCTGCCGCGCCGTGGCACTACCTCGTGGGCTTCGGCGTGATCATCGGCTCCGGCGTCGGCTTCGGCACCGTGATGCCAATTTCCACGGCGATCACGCGGTGGTTCGCCCGCTACCGTGGCAGGGCCTTGGCCATTGCGCTCACGGCGTGGGGCGTAGCGGGATTTGCAGGCGCGCCGCTGTTCAACCGGCTTCTCGAGCGCAACGGCGGCAATTTTCGCATCGCCTGGCTCATCATTGCCGGCGCCTCTGCCCTGTCCGCCGCCATCGCGTACTTCTTTATTGTGGAGCGCCCGGAAGACCTCGGGCAGGCTCCCGACGGCAATTCCGTGGAATCACCCATGGAGTCACACCTGGCTGCCCAGGAAGATGCGCCCGTGAAGGTCGCA
>DATFZR010000415.1:0-12824 GCA_035314265.1 Candidatus Acidiferrales bacterium | reverse complement strand
GACCGGATCCGGCGACTACATCGTGATCAACTACCGCAATATCACCACGAACATGAAAATGCCTGAAAACGACTTCAAGCCACACTGGCCGAAGGGCGTAATCGTGGTGAAGCCGCAGGCAGGATAGTTCGGCGTTGCCTTTTTTCCGTTTCCAGCAGCACTTGTTTGCGTTGGAGGCCCCAGCGGTAGCCTGTGAGGCTGCCGCTTTTTCCCACCGCGCGATGGCAGGGAACAACCACGGAAATTGAATTGGTGGCGCAGGCGCGGCCCACGGCGCGGGCGGCTTGCGGCTTTCCGATGCGGCGGGCGATTTCAGAATAGGTGCGCGTCTGGCCGGGGGGAATGCGCTGGAGTTCTTCCCACACGCGGCGCTGGAAGGCGGTGCCGCGAATGTCGAGAGGGATTTCGGCGGCGGCCGGGCGCGGCCGCAGACGGTCCACCACTGCGCGGGCCCAGGCGCCCACGCCGCGGGCATCCTCGCGCAGGTGCGCGCGCGGGTAGTCGTGGGCCAGCTCGCGGACGAGCTGCGCATCCGGGCGGCCGAGCATCACGGCGCAGACGCCGCGTGCGGTGGCTCCGACGAGCAGCCTGCCGAGCGGCGAATCCACGACGGCGTAGCGAATCTCGAGGCCCGGGGCGCCGCGGCGAAGGTCGCCGGGCGTCATGCCGAGGTGCGAGGCGGCGCGTTCATAGAGCCGACTGGCGGAGCCGTAGCCGGCGTCGTAAATGGCTGAAGTCACGTTTCCTCCCTGACGAAGACTTTTTTTGAAACGGCGCAGGCGTATGGCATCCGCGTATTGCCGCGGGGTGACGCCGAGAACGCGGCGGAAAAGACGGTGCAGGCGGAAGCGGCCGAGACCGGACTGGCGGGCCAGTGCATCGAGAGTGGGGCGGCCGGGATCTTCGGCGGCTTCGCTGTTTTCGAGGGCGCTTTCGATGCCGCGGCAGATGCGGTGGACCAGGGAGCGCTCGGCCGGACCCAGCGAGGCATCGCGTCCCAGGCAGCGCGCACAGGGGCGGAAGCCCGAACGCAGGGCGTCTGCGGGAGAATGAAAGAAGGAAACGTTGCGCGGCGCGGGACGCCGCGCCGGGCAACTCGGGCGGCAGAAGATTCCGGTGGTGCTGACGGCGAAGACGAAGCGGCCGTCGAAGGCGGGGTCGCGCGAGGCTACGGCGCGCAGCCATGTGGGAGGAAGCCGGCGACGGGGGGCTGCTGTGTGCGAGAGGCGGTATCTGTGTTGCATGCCCTCACAGTACACGGAGGGTTGAGGGCGGAGCTATCCGATTCTTGCGGGCAAAGGCTGAGCTGGAGGCTGGCTTCAGGGGCTAAAGCCCCTTTGATTGCCGGGTGTTTACGCCGGAGCCGAAGCTCCGCCCCCTGTGGAACTGGCCGGATGTTGAGAAAATCTCGACCCATTCTTGAGAGGGGACACTAGAATAGTCGCCTCCATGCCGACTGCTGGAATCTTCCGGGATTTGCTGCTGCTGCTGGGACTGGCGACCGTGATTTCGTTTTTGATGCGGCGGCTGAGCCAGTCCACGGTGGTGGGCTATCTGCTTACCGGGCTGATGGCGGGGCCGTACGGGCTGCGCATGATCTCCAACACGGAGACGGTGGAGCATCTGGCGGAGATCGGGGTGGCGCTGCTGCTGTTTACGGTGGGGCTGGAGTTTTCTCTCGAACGGCTGGCGCGGATGAAGCAGATCGCTTTTGGCGGCGGCGGGCTGCAGATTGGCGTCACGGTGCTGATCACCATGGCGGTACTGGAGACTGCGGGCCTGCCGCAGGGCACCGCGATCTTCTGGGGGTTTTTGGTGTCGGTGAGCAGCACGGCAATCGTGATGAAGCTGCTCGAGGAGCGCAACGAAATCGAGACGGTGCCGGGGAGGATCAGCCTGGGGATTCTGCTGTTCCAGGACCTGTGCGTGGTGCCGATGATGGCGCTGGCGCCGGCGCTGGCTTCGCCTCCTTCGAGGGGACAGTACCTGACGGTGGTGTGGGCGCTGGTGAAGTCGCTGGGGATCGTGGCGGCGATTGTGGTGTGCGCGCGCTACCTCTTCCCGCGGGTGCTGCGCGCGGTGGCCAGCGTGCGCAGCCGCGAGCTGTTCATCATCACCACGCTGTTTTTCACGTTGGGCACGGCGTGGGGCGCGGCGCACCTGGGCCTCTCCCTGGCGCTGGGCGCGTTCATCGCCGGAGTGGTGATCAGCGAATCGGAATACGCGCATCAGGCCATGGCCGCGATCATTCCCTTCCGCGACAGCTTTTCGAGCCTCTTCTTTGTAGCCATCGGAATGCTGATCGACCTGCACTACGCGGCGACGCATGCACTGGTGGTGCTGGGAGTGGCCGCGGCGATCCTGCTGGGCAAAACGCTGGCGGGGGGAGCGGCGGTGCGGCTGATCGGGTTTCCGATCCGGCTGGCAGTGGTGAGCGGGCTGGCGGTGGCGCAGGTGGGAGAATTTTCTTTCGTGCTGCTGCGGGAGGGCGCCTATCGCGGCATGGTGCCGGAAAACTACTACCAGGTGTTCCTGGCAGCGGCGGTGGTGACGCTGGCGGCGGCGCCCGGGATGGTGGCCGCGGGGCCGCGCGTTTCGCGGTGGTTCGGGCGGCAGAGCGCGGTGCCCGGCGAGGCGGAAGATCCGCAGGCGGAGGCGCCGCTGGCGGATCACGTGATCATCTGCGGATACGGGGAAAACGGCCGGCGGCTGGCCGCGCTGCTGCGCGAAAACAACCTGCCCTACGTGGTGATTGACGTGAACTCGCGCGCGGTGCGGGCCGCGCGGGCCGCGGGCGAAAAGATTTACTTCGGCGACCTTTCGAGCGCGGAAATCCTGCGCGCAGCGGGCGCGGCGCGGGCGCGGGCCGTGGTGTTCGCGGTTTCCGATCCGGCGGTTCTGCCCATGGCAATTTCGCACGCGCGGCTGCTGAATCCGGAAGTACACATCATCGCGCGGCTCAAACGGGTGGCCGACGCGGTGGAAATGCGCAAAGCCGGGGCCACGGACGTGGTGGTGGAGGAAATCGAGGCCTGGATGGAGATCGCGGTGCGCGTGCTGCGCATCTTCGGGATGCCGCGCGAAGCGCTGGTGGGACAACTGGGCGCGCTGCGGGCGGCCGATTACGACATGATCCGCATCCTGCCGCTGCCGGGCCAGCCGCTGCGCCACTTGTGGCACCTGCTGCCGGAGGTGGACCTGGAGATATTTATCGTGGCGCCGGGCTCGCCACTGGCGGGGATGACGCTGCGCGAAGTGGACCTGCGGAACCGGAGCGGGGCCGTGGTGGTAGCCCTGGTGCGGGATTTGAGCGCGCTCTACAATCCGGGGCCGGAAGTTCCGCTGGCCGAGGCCGACCAAGTCGTGCTGATCGGATCGCGAAGGCAACTAGCGGCCGGGCACGACGTGTTGAGCGAAATCCAGGCGGATTCCCCGGCTGCGGGCATGCCTCCTGTTGCCGGATAGGACACCGGAGGGGGGCGGCAGATTGACGGTTTCCGGGTTCCGCAGGAACATGCGCTTTCGCTTGGGGCAGGTTCCTGGGACTGGGGCGGGTGCATGGTGGCGAAACCGAAGTTTGTGGTGTCTCACGAATGGCAGGAGCAGCGGGCAAATGCCGCGAGTTCCCGATCCTCATTTCCCCTGAAAACGCCGACGAACGAGCATTTCTTCAACGTTCCCACACATGCCGTGAGCGTGGTGGGAAACCGCAGGAACTGCGCGCGGGCCTTTCTGCGCCTGCCGATGCGGCTGACGGGAGTGAACGGCCTGGAACTGGAATTCCCCATTCCTCTCGAGACGCGGGACATCAGCGCCAGTGGAGTTTATTTTGTTACGCCGCGGCGGATCGAGCCGGGCACGTGCATCGCCATGGAAGTGGCGCTGACGGACCGGCCGATGGGCATGGGCTCCGTGCGCATGTCTACCACGGCGCGGGTGGTGCGGGTGGAAGCGGAAGGCGGGCGGGGCTGGTATGGGCTGGCGGCTTCGTTTGATCATTACGAGTTCCGGCGGGATGAGTCGTTGCCGCCACGTTTTCGGTAGGTCTTCAATCCAATAAAACCTGGGTTTTGCGGAGCGCGACGTTTTCTCCGTGTCCGCGCCTGCGCGCATATGGCGTAGTATTTGCATTGGGGGGAGCCAGAACATGCCGCGCTGCACTCATATGAATCAGATCCAGAAGGTGACGCCGCATACGAAGGGCTGCGAGGAATGTTTGAAGATGGGGGACTCGTGGGTGCACCTGCGGCTGTGCCTGGAGTGCGGGCATGTGGGCTGCTGTGATTCGTCGAAGAACCGGCACGCGACGAAGCATTTTCGGGCCACGAAACATCCCATTATGAAATCGATTGAGCCCGGAGAGGATTGGGGATGGTGTTACGTGGATGAGGTGGAGCTGGAGTTTTAGTTAGGCGACCACGTCGCGACTCCGCGATGGGCTGCTGACCAGCTTTATGGAAGGCGCACAGGCTAAAGCCTGCGCCACTGGGGGCCGATGATTACCCTATCGAGCCCCTCTATGGAACCTACGTCACCCAACCCGGCACCGGCTGCGCCGGTGCAGATTTCCACTGCTGGATTGATCGGGGCCATGGTGCGCTCCGGGAAGCATGTGAGCGACCTGATTTTTTCGCCGGGGCGGCCGCCGCAGATGGAGGTGGACGGGCAGCTTGTGGCGGTGAGGATCCAGGGGCTGCCGGTAATCACCGCGGAGCATACGGCGACGATTGCGGGGGACCTGATGGGGTCGAACCTGCAAGCCTCAAAAAAACTGCGCGAGGAAGGCGCGGCAGACCTCTCCTACAGCCTGGCGAAGGTGGCACGGTTCCGGGTGAACGTGTTCACGCAGCGCGGGAGCTGCGCGATCGTGATGCGGGTGATTCCGGACGCGATTCCGGATTTCGCGTCGCTGCAACTGCCGGCGCACCTGGCGGAAGTGGCGCAGTTGAAGAACGGAATCGTGCTGGTTACGGGGCCGACGGGCTCGGGAAAATCGTCCACGCTGGCGGCGATCCTGGACCGCATCAACAGCGAACGCGCCTGCCACATCATCACCATCGAAGACCCCATCGAATTCCTGCACCGGCATAAGAAGGCCACCATCCACCAGCGCGAACTGCACAGCGACACGCCGAGCTTTGCGCTGGCGCTGCGGGCGGCGCTGCGGCAGGCGCCGAAAGTGATCCTGGTGGGGGAAATGCGCGACCGGGAAACCATCGAGATCGCGCTCGAGGCGGCGGAGACGGGCCACCTGGTGCTCTCCACGCTGCACACGATTGACGCCTCGAAGACCGTGGAGCGCATCATCGGCGCGTTCCCCAGCGGAGACCAGCACGCGGTGCGGAACCGGCTGGCGAAAAGCTTCCGCGTGTTTGTGGCGCAGCGGCTGGTGCCGCGGAAAGAAGGCGGCGGGCGCGTGGCCGCGTTCGAAGTCATGAAGTCCAGTATGCGCACGCGGGAGTACATCGAAAAGGGCGAGGGCGAAGGGAAAAGCCTGGTGGATGCCATGCGCGACGGGAGTACCGAGGGCATGCAGCATTTTGACGGGGAACTCGAGCGCATGGCGCGCGAGGGAATTATCGAGCTGGAAACGGCCCTGGCGTATGCGACGAACCCGGGGAATCTGCGGCTGGTGATTTCGGATTTGATGGATCCGGTGCCCGCGCAGCCGGCGGCCGAGGCGGGCGCGGGGGAGAATCCTGGGGAGGGCGAGCCGGAGATTGTGAGATTTTGAGGGAAGAAGAAAACGCACACGGAGAACCGGAGTTACGGAGAGCACGGAGAAAGACCGGGAAAACCACCAGTGACCACCCCGCTACTGGCCTGGGGGATTTGTGGATGGGCGCAGGGTGGCGTGCAGTACCGAGGGGACGAACGTCGGCGTGATTTCCTTCCGCTTGGACCAATCGTGATAGGCGTGGCACTCGAAACAGCGTGATTCCACGTGCTCGGCACCGGGCGCGTGGCAGGTCTTGCAGGTGGCGAGCTGCGGCAGCAGGATTTCTGACGTGTCCTTGCTGGTGAGCGCGTTCGGATGGCAGCTCGCGCAGGCGAACCCGCGGTGCGCATCGTGGTCGAAGCGCGCGAGCGGCAGCCAGTGCAGCGTGTAGTTGGACGCGGCCACCTTGGGCAGCGCCTGGCCCTCCGTGGTAGTGATGGCGTGGCACTGGCGGCAGGTCTTGCCCCAGAGCAGGGATTCGGCTTCCTTGGTGCGTTCGGCCACCCACTGCGCGGGCGTGAGGACGCGGGCGGCAGCCACGGGCCGGCCGGGCAGCCGCTGGACCTCATCGGCTCCTTCGCGAAGATCGGAAGGATGCGCGGCGATGTAGGCCTCGAGCTTCTTCACCACGAAGGCGTGTACCACTTCCACCTTGTCGTGCGGCGCCTGCTCTGTGATGCGCTTGTCGAACTGCAACAGGTGGCAGGCGGAGCAGGACTCCGTGAACTTCGGCATGGTCATCAGCGCGCGCGCCGGGTCGGGGGCGTAGAGGTCAGCCTTGAGCACGGGCGCGGCCGCGGTGGCCGTGGCGGACACGGCCTCGGCCGAACCGTAGTGCCAGGCGGCGGCCTTGGCCACGGGCGCGCGGTGGCAATCCGCGCATTCCATCTGGACGGAGCCGCGGGGACCCAGGAGATTCTTCTTCATGTGCGCGTAATGATTAAAGCGGATGGTGCTGGGATCCTTGCGGTGATCGCGGAAGACGGCGATCTCGGGGTGGTCCACATTCAGGCTGGTGATAGTGTGCGCGTAGCTGGTGGAACCCGATTTCGTCTGGAGGTTCGCGTGGCACTGCGCGCAGCTTTCGTTGCTGGTGGAGATCAGGCGGACGCCGCCCTTGTGCTCGACGTGGCAGGAGCCGCAATTGGGCTCGAACTTCTGGCCGGCCTGATGGATGGGGCCGTCGTGGCAGGCCACGCAGGCCTTGTCGCTGGTGCGCAGGAAGAAGGCGCCCTTATCCGAGACGTGGCAGGTGGTGCAATCCTTGGTGAGCAGGACGTGGCCCTTGGAGAGCGCCCCGCTGGAGTACGGACGGAAGTCGCTGGCCACCAGCTTGGAGCCGGCCCACACGAGGCCGGCGAGAGGGAGCAACAGGCAGAGCCAGAAGCGCGCGCGGCGGAGCGGGATTGGCCGTTTGAAATAGTTCAGGTCAATCCGCTGGGCGAGAGCCTTGGTTGTGCGTACACGCGGCACGCGTTCGCTCCTCTTCTCTTCTTGCCCGTTCTACCGCCGTCCCCGTCCTGCCGCCCGCCCCGGCCTCCGGCCGTGGCGGCCTAATACCGCAGTGCGATGATTGCGTGGAACACGCTCAGCAACAGCAAAGCCAGCGAGAGCGGAATGTGCAGGAGCAGCCAGACGTGCAGCAGGCGGTGCAGCCGCACCTGGCGCGTCAACTGGCGCTCTTCTTCGCACACACTTTCGAGATTGGCGATCGCCGGGTGCGCCACCGGGGGAACGAGCATGCGCAGCTTGGTGAATGCGGCGTTGGCGCGGGTCTCATCCGCCAGCCGCGACGATGTATCGCTGGGCGCATTGAGAAAGGGGAGCAGCTCGGAATCGTAGAAAGCCTTCACCGGCTCGATCTCTTCTTCGCTCAAACCGTACTGCACGGAAGCGCCGCCGCGCGGGCGCATCGCGGTGAAACCGCCGGCACGCAGCTCGGCTTGCGCCGCGACGGCAACCTCCTCGGCGTCCGGCTGCGCCTGCCCGACCAGATCCTGGATCAGTCCCTCGGCCTCGCCGCGGAGCTGGCTGCGGAGGCGTTCGATTTCGTCGTAGATGCTCTCCATGGGCACGCGCTCGAACATGACGCGCGGCAGATAGTGCTGGAGGATGGCGCCGTAAACACCGCTCAGCACGGTGATGATCAGCAGCCAGAGCAGGATGCTGGTGAGCGGCCCGCCGAAGTGGAAACCGCCGTGGAACAGGATCAACGGGAGCGCGAGCAAACCGAGCCACAGGTGGCCGCGCATCCAAGCCTGCGCGCGGCCCAGCCTCCAGACGGGCACCTTCTTCCTGGCGCCGAGCAGGCCGGCGAAGATCATGAAGCTGAATCCGAGGATTCCGAAGACCAGGCCGATCGGCGAGCCGCCGTTGGGCCCGTGAGGCGCGGCGAGGGCGTAGAGAACGTATATAGCCGTTGCCGCGCCCAGGATCAGGACGGAGGCAACGAGCCAGACGCGATGCGTCTCGTCAATGCGCATCTCTACTTTACCCTCGTGCCCAATAGCTCGCCGAAGAACTGTCTGGGGTCCACGCGATGCGCCGCGTCGTGCGGACAGGCGTAGACGCAACTGGGCTCGGCGTGCTCGGTGCACAGATCGCAGGAGGTGGCCTTCTGCTTCATGCTGGCAATGCGGCGGCCCGGGTTGTTGGGGTCCTCGGCCATGACCTCAAAGGGATGCAGGTTGATGTTGCCGTAGGGACAGTTGCGGGCGCAGAGGCCGCAGCCGATGCACCAATCCTCAATAATGACTTCCAAGGAGTTGCGGCGGCGAATCGAGCCGACCGGGCAGCCCACCATGCAGAGCGGGTCGCGGCACTGGCGGCAGGATGTGGCAATCAGGTAGCGGTCGAAGCGGAGACCCTCGCGGACGAGACGCGTGACCCCGTCGTGGGCATCGGCGCAGGCGCGCACGCAGGCATCGCAGCGCGTGCAGCGTTCGAGGTCCAGCACCAGCAGGCTTTGCGCTTCCATGAGCCCCTGGCCCAGGAAGGTGTCGAGAGAAATTGTGCCCAGGGCGGCCATGCGCTCGGTGTTCTGGCGCGTACGTTCGTCGGCGAGCTGCTGGAGGCCGCGCCGCACGCCGGGGAACTGCTCCACCATGGCGTTAAAATCGTCGGCGGAAATTTTGACCAGCTCGACGTGGTCGAGCGCGGTACAGGTGGCCGTGCGGCCGCCGGCGCCCAGCAGGCCGATTTCGCCGAAGGAGTCGCCGCGGGAGAGATAGGCGATTACCAGTTCGCCGCCCGGATAGGTCTCCGTGACCTTCACGAAGCCGATGCGCACCAGGTAGAAGCTGTCCGCCGGGTCGCCTTGCTTGCAGATCACCTGGCCGGGCGAGAGCCGCAGAAGCTTGACGTTGTCCATCAGCCGCTCGACGAAACCCGGGGAGAGCTCGGAGAACATGGGCACGCCGCGCAGATGCGTTTCAAGCGCGCGGCGCTTGTATTCCTTGCCGAGGCGCGCGCGGAACGATTTGTTCTTGAGCAGAATGTCGAGCACGTTCCGCAGCATTTCGTACATGGTGCAATCGGTGAGCGCCTTTACCGTGGCGGAACGCGGGTAAAAGCTCATGCAGGTCATTTCGCCGAACAGGTCGCCGGGCGCCAGCTCGGCGACGGGATTACCGTAGGAAAGGTCCACAGACGCGTCAATGGGGATGTACTTCTGCGAGGTTTCTTCCTCGCGGACGTCGGAGTCGCGGCCGGTGAGGCTGCTCGTGAGCTTGCTGAGGAAGCCGCGCGCGCCGCCTCCCGTCTTCACGTGGGCCATGGGCGTGGAAATGGAAACGGTGGCTTTGCCCTCGGCGATGTAGAACGCGGTGGAACCGAACTCGCCCTCGCGGCAGATCACCTCGCCGGCGCGGAAGACGCGCTTGACGATGGCGCCCTTGTTCATCTCGAGGAAGGTGCCGGAAACGCCCTTGAACACGGGCAGGTGGAGCAAATCTTCGGCGTCGGCCGGCTCGGCGCCCACGGGGATGGGCAGCTCGGTGCCCGCGATGCGCTTGTTGGTGAGCGCGCCCGTGGGGCAACTGACCATGCATTCTCCGCAGGAGACGCAGGACGACTCGCCCATGGGATTGTTCAGGTCAAAGGCCACGCCCGCATTGGCGCCCTTGCCCATGCGGCCGAGCACCAGGTTCTGGCGGATCTCGTTGCAACCACGGATGCAGCGGTCGCACAGGATGCAGGCTTCGTGGTCCACGGCGATGGCCAGGGAGGAATCGTCCTTGGGCCGCGTGAACTGGCGCTTGGGATAGCGGATTTCCGTGACGCCGGCGTTGCGCGCCTGCATTTCCAGCTCGCAATCGCCGGAGTGGCGCTCGCGGGTGCAGGGCGAAGGGTGGTCCGACATCAGCATTTCGAGAATCGTTTTGCGCGCGGCCACCACCCTCTCGGAATTGGTGACCACCTTCATGCCGTTTTCCACCTGGCGGACGCAGGAGGCGGTGAGCACGCGACCGCCGGCCTCGACGACGCACAGGCGGCAGACGCCCACAGGCGTCTCGTTTTGCATGTGGCAAAGCGTGGGGATGGTGATGCCGGAAACGCGGGCGGCGTCGAAGATGGTGGCGCTGGCGGGCGCGGCTACCGGGTTGCCATCGATGGTCAGCTGCACCATCGGGCCGACAAAAGTACCGAACAGGGTGCTCATGGCGTGATCCCCACTCGCTGGCTGGTAGCGGCGCGCTTTGCCGAAGAGCCCGGCAGGTGGCAAATGCCCGAGGGACACGTGCCCTTGAGGACGTGCTCTTCCACCTCGTCGCCGAAATACTTCATCACCGAGCCGATGGGCGCGGGCACGATCTGGCCCAGGCCGCAGATGGAAGCAAGGCCCATGGCGTTGGAAAGCTCGTCGATCAGGATGCGGTCCGCGGCGAACTGGCGCTCGTTGAGTCCGCCCTGCGTCCAGCGCTGGAGAATCGCCACCATTTTCTGCGAGCCGACGCGGCAGGGAACGCATTTGCCGCAGGACTCGTTGCGGAAGAAGGCCACGGCGTTCAGGGCCATGTCCAGCATGCAGGTATCTTCGTCGCAGATGACCATGGCGCCGGAACCGAGCATGGAGCCGGCGGCGGCGAGCGTTTTGAAATCGAGCTGGATATCGGCCATGGAGCCGGGCAGGTAGCCGGAAGACGGCCCGGAGGGCGCGAAGCCCTTCATCTTCTTGCCGCCGCGAATTCCGCCGGCGAGCTTGAAGATCACCTCGGAAGCGGGCGTGCCCATGGGAATCTCGAAGACGCCGGGCTTCACCACGTGTCCGCTGACGCCGACGAACTTCAGGCCGCTGGTGCCGTGGAGTCCGGCGGATTTGAACCAGTCCACGCCGCGCACGAGGATCTGCGGGACGTTGGAGAAGGTCTCGACGTTGTTGATCACCGTGGGCTTCTGCCAGAGTCCGGCCTGGCCGGGGAACGGAGGCTTGTTGCGCGGCTCGGAGCGGTGGCCCTCGATGGCTTCAATCAGGGCGCTCTCTTCTCCGCAGATGTAGCCGCCGGGGCTGACGAACACTTCCAGGTCGAAGTCGATGTCGGTGCCGCAGATGCCCTTGCCGAAAACGCCGGCCTTGTAACCGCGCTCGACCTCTTGCTTCATGATGTGTTCTTGATGGCCGTACTCGTGGCGAATATAGAAGATGCCTTTTTTCGCTCCGGTGCAGATTCCGGCGATGGCCATGCCTTCGGCCACCAGGTAGGCCAGGTTCTCGATGATGAAGCGGTCCTTGATGGTGCCCGGCTCGCTTTCGTCCGCATTGCAGACGATGTATTTCTCCGGGTCGGCCATTTTGCGGACGAGACCCCACTTCATTTCCGTGGGGAAGCCCGCGCCGCCCATGCCTTTCAGTTCCGCGGCCTTCAGAGAAGCGAGCACGCCATCCACGTCGCGCGACTTGCAGAGCCAGCGCAGCGCGCCGTAGCGTTTGTCTTCGGTTGGATAGGGGTCCGACTTGCACTCCACCTTGGCGTGGTGGAGATCGGGTTCCATGGGCGACTCGCCGGCGAGCGCGCGCGTGATCAGCAGGTCCGCGAGGTTTTCGGTAATCCCGCAAAAAATCTGGTCGTTCAGCGTCATCGCGGGCGCTTTGTCGCAGCGGCCCAGGCAGGAAACTTCGCGCACCATTACCTCGGAAGTGCCCATGCCGGAGTAGCGGCGTTCCAGCGCCGAGCGCAGCTCGCAAGCGCCGTTCAGGTTGCAGGACATGTCCATGCACACGCGAACGTCGGCCTTGGGCGGCGGCGTCAGGCGGAAGTGCGGATAGAAGCTTGCGACGCTGTGAATCTGATAGAGGGGAGTGCCGGTGTGCTGCGATAGCGAGTGCAACTCATCGGCGGGAAGAAAGCCGTGGCGGCTCTGTATGGCGCGAAGATCGTCCCAGATCACTGGCGCACTCTTTAGGGCCCCGGACTCGCATCCGGGTGATGGCCGTCGCGCCGTAACTTCTGGCCCGGCGGCCTCGCTGGGCGAGGATAGTAACGATTCACTCGCCGGATGTCTATAGGCTGTAAAGAAGAACTTGCGAATGCGTGCTTGCCGGCGATACGGGCAGGCAGTGTAAGAGAAAGAAACAGGCCAGGCCTGTAGACGGGGGAAACCAGCATTCTCTCAACCATTGACACTGGCACGGGGCTGGGGGTATAAGCACAGCCAACCGATGCCCATGGTTCGCGCAGCCCGTAGGACTGAAACGGGCGCGGAAGCGTCGGGGAGTGGATATCAAAGAGTGCGCCCTCTGCGTGCCACAACCATAGCTGCTCTCGTGTTGTTTACCCCAATGGTGCTTGCCGCCCCCGGCGGTACAGCGCCTGCACCTCAAACCAAGGCTGCCGGAAGCGATGTCGGCCAGTATTCCGGGCCCGGATCGTGCAGCGCCACAAGCTGCCACGGCAGCATCCGGCCGCGCGAAGACAGCCGCATCCTGCAGACGGAATACAGCACGTGGGTGGTGAAGGATAAGCACAGCCGCGCGTACCAAGCCCTGACGGGGATGGTGGGCGAGCGCATGGCGAAAATCCTGAAGCTCGGCACGAAGGCGGAGGAATCGCCGAAGTGCCTGGTGTGCCATTCGCTTTCCGTATCCGCGGAAAAGCGCGCGCGCACG